>JASLGB010000262.1 GCA_030150315.1 Dokdonella sp.
CCGGGCTGTTGCGGGCATCGCCAGCACGTTGTGCATGCCGTGCGCAAGAAATGTTCGGATATGACGAATAGCCCCGAAATCGGCGACACTTGACGTTATTCCCGCGGGATTCGATTCGGAGCAAGCATGGCCATCCTTGAAGCAAAGGTGCCGGACATCGGCAACTACCCCAACGTCCCTGTCATCGAGGTATTGGCCAAGGTGGGTGACACGGTCACGAAGGACCAGGGGCTGGTCACGCTCGAGTCGGACAAGGCGACGATGGAAGTGCCGGCGCCGTTCGATGGCGTGATCAAGGAAATCAAGGTCAAGGTCGGCGACGAAGTGCGCGAAGGTGTTGTCGTTGCGCTGATCGAGGAGACCGCCGCAGCCGAACCCGCCGCGTCGCCCGAGAAGGCAGCCAGTGCGGAAGTGGCGCCGGCAGCGCAGCCCGCGCCGGAGCGTGCGGCGGCAACTCCGGCGGCTGCGCCAGCGCCGGTGGTTGCGGAAGCGCCGCGCGCCGAAGGCGATGCGCCGCGCTCGCCGCCGGTGTCGTTCAATGCCAGCACGGTCATGCCGGACAAGGTTCCGTATGCCAGCCCGGCGGTGCGACTGATCGCGCGCGAGTTGGGCGTCGACTTGAGCCTGGTCACCGGCAGCGGGCGCAAGGGCCGCATCACCAAGTCGGATGTGCGTGCCTACGTCAAGGCGGCACTGTCCGGCGCCGGCGCACCGCGCGCCGCGTCCGGCACGGGCAGTGGCCTGAACCTGCTGCCGTGGCCAAACGTCGATTTCGCCAAGTTCGGCGAGGTCGAGACGAAGCCGCTGTCGAAGATCAAGAAGATTTCCGGCGCCAACCTCGCCCGCAACTGGGTGATGATTCCGCACGTGACGCAGCACGACGAAGCCGACGTGACCGAGCTGGAGGCGCTGCGCGTCGCGCTGAACAAGGAAAACGAGAAGACCGGCATCAAGCTGACCATGCTCGCCTTCCTCATCAAGGCGGTGGTTTCGGCGCTGAAGAAGTATCCGGATTTCAACGCCTCGCTCGATGCATCGGGCGAGAACCTCGTGCTCAAGAAATACTTCAACATCGGCTTCGCCGCCGATACGCCGAACGGCCTGGTCGTTCCGGTGCTGAAGGATGCGGACAAGAAGGGCGTGATCGAGATCGCGCAGGAAACCGGCGAGCTGGCGAAGAAGGCGCGTGACGGCAAGCTCGGCCCGGCCGACATGTCCGGCGGCTGTTTCTCCATCTCCTCGCTTGGCGGCATTGGCGGAACCTCGTTCACGCCGATCGTCAACGCACCGGAAGTGGCCATCCTCGGCGTGTCCAGGTCGGCGATCAAGCCGGTCTGGGACGGCAAGGCCTTCCAGCCGCGCCTGATGCTGCCGTTGTCGCTCAGCTACGACCACCGCGTCATCGACGGTGCCTCGGCGGCACGCTTCACCGCATACCTTGGCCAGGTGCTGGCCGACATGCGCCGCGTGCTGCTCTGATCGGAGGAACGGACATGGCCAATACGGTGGAAGTGAAGGTTCCCGACATCGGCGATCTGGCCGGCGTGCCGGTGATCGAGGTCTTGGTCAAGGTCGGCGATACGGTCGCGAAGGATCAGGGTCTGGTCACGCTGGAATCGGACAAGGCGACGATGGAGGTGCCGTCCAGCGCCGCCGGCGTGGTCAAGGAACTGCGCGTGAAGCTCGGCGACGAGATCGGCGAAGGCACGGTCGTCGCGGTGATCGAAACGGCCGATGCCGCCACGGCGGCACCAGCGGCACCCGCCGCGCCGAAGGCGCCGACGCCGCAAGCCGCTCCGGCGGCTGCTTCCGCGCCCAAGGCTGCGGGGGAGTCGGGCCGCAAGGCCGACATCGAATGCCAGGTCGTCGTGCTCGGTTCCGGCCCCGGCGGTTATACCGCTGCGTTCCGTGCTGCCGACCTCGGTCAGGACACGGTGCTGGTCGAGCGCTACAGCGCGCTAGGCGGCGTCTGCCTCAACGTCGGCTGCATTCCGTCGAAGGCGCTGCTGCACGCCGCGCGCGTCATCGACGAGGTCACGCATGCCGCCGACCTCGGCATCGAATTCGGCAAGCCGAAGATCGACCTCGACAAGCTGCGCGCGTCCAAGGACAAGGTCGTCGCGCAGATGAACAGCGGTCTGGCCGGCATGGCCAAGCAGCGCAAGGTGCGTGTCGTCACCGGCACGGGCGCGTTCGTGTCGCCGCATGAGATCGAAGTCGACACGCCCGACGGCAAGAAGCTCGTGCGCTTCGAGAAGGCGATCATCGCCGCCGGCTCGCAGGCTGTGAAATTGCCGGGCTTCCCGTGGGACGACCCGCGCATGATGGATTCGACTGACGCCCTGCTTTTGGCCGACGTGCCGAAGAAGCTGCTCGTTGTCGGTGGCGGCATCATCGGACTGGAGATGGCCTGCGTCTATGACGCGCTGGGCAGCGAAGTCACCGTGGTCGAACTGATGGACCAGCTGATGCCGGGTGCCGATCCCGACCTCGTGCGTCCGCTGCAGCAGCGCCTGTCCAAGCGCTACGCCGGCATCCACCTGAAGGTGAAGGTCGCGAAGATCGAAGCCGAGAAGAGGGGCCTGAAGGCGACGTTCGAGGGCCCGGATTCCGACAAGGGCAAAGCGCCCGAGCCGATGCTGTTCGACCGCGTGCTCGTCGCCATCGGCCGCGCGCCGAACGGCGGCAGGATCGGCGCCGACAAGGCCGGCGTTGCGGTCACCGGTCGCGGCTTCATTCCGGTCGACAAGCAGATGCGCACCAACGTGCCGCACATCTTCGCGATCGGCGATCTCGTCGGCCAGCCGATGCTCGCGCACAAGGCCACGCACGAAGGCAAGGTTGCGGCCGAAGTCGCCGCCGGCCAGAAGAGCGAATTCGTCGCGCGCGTGATTCCGTCGGTCGCCTACACCGATCCGGAAATCGCCTGGGTCGGCCTGACCGAAGCCGAGGCGAAGAAGGCGGGCGTCAAATACGGCGTCGGCAAGTTCCCCCACGCCGCGTCCGGCCGTGCCGTCGGCGTCGGCCGGATCGAAGGCTTCACCAAGCTGCTGTTCGACGAAGACACGCATCGCATCATCGGCGCCGGCATCGTCGCGCCGAACGCAGGCGACCTGATCGGCGAAGCCGCGCTGGCCATCGAGATGGGCTGCGAAGCCGCCGACATCGGCCTCACCATCCACCCGCACCCGACCTTCTGCGAATCGGTCGGCATGGCGGCGGAGGTGTACGAGGGCACGATTACGGATCTGTACGTGCCGAAGAAGAAGTGATGTGAAGCGCGGTTTGCACGCCGCGGCCTTGTTCCTGCTGGGCATGGGGAACTTGGCTGGCGCGTGTCCGAATATCGTTCCCGAGCCGCTGGCTGACCGATTGCGCGACGCACCGTGGGTGTTTCTTGCGCGAATCGACAGTGTCGCGTTTCACGTGGTTCCGGGCCAGGTTGAAAGCGGAACCGTGTTGGCTTTCGATCCCAAGGACGGATTGAAGGCACGCACGCTGTGGTGGGATGGCGCTGCTTCCTCGGTGATTGCATTGCGTGGAAAGCCATCGAAAAGTTTCCGCCTTCGATTTGCGGGTATAAACTGCAACGGTACGCAATTCCTCGCCGGCAACTGGTATTTGTTTGCCGTGGCGGATTTCAGGCGCGAAATCGTGGTGGATACCATCGATGCGTTGGCAATTCGTCGGATGCGGGAATTGGATGGCGCTTCCGAAGCACGGGCAGTCGATGACGCGGCGGCGTTGGTACGCAAGGCGCTCGACCCCGCGCAAAGCGAACTTCGGCAGTATCTTGAGCGAGTGTCG
>JASLGB010000281.1 GCA_030150315.1 Dokdonella sp.
GCCGGATCGCCGGCGGTCTGGCTGATGCCGCGCCAGACGTAGTCACTCGTCAGGGCGACGCTGCCGCTGACGGTCGGCGCCGCCTCGGCGCGGGAAATCGGACTGAGAAACCCTGCAAGGCAGGCGATACACGGCAGCATATGCCGGGATCGGAACGGTAAGGACATGGTGGATGGAGGCTGGGAATGCGACCGGTTCGGTCACATCGCCAGTGTCGGCCCGGGCCGCGTAAAGCCTCCATTCCCGCACGGCCTTGCCGGCGTAAAAAGTGCGTAAACCCGGGGCCGTTCGGCCGAGTCTCCGCTGCCGCAGCGGTCGGGACGGCGATGTCCCGGCCGCTGCGCGACGCGGATGCTTCAGCCTTCGGTCGCCTTGCGCCGGCCGCCGGCCGCCTTGCGCGGAGCGCCGCGCAGATCACGCATGAAGGTCGAGGTGCCGTCGCCGGTCTTGCGCTTTTCGATCTCGAACAAGCCGCTGGCGGTGATCAGCTCGCTGAGCTTGCGATAGCCGTAGTTGCGCGCGTCGAAATCCGGCGCCTGCTTGGCAATGGTGTTGCCGACCGACGCCAGATTGGCCCAGCCCGAGTCGTCCGACGAGGCTTCGGCCGCGCCGCGCAGCAGGGCCACCAGCCGCGCGTCCTGCTTCAGCTGCTGCGGACTGCGCGCGGCGGGTGCCTCCTCCTCGTCGTCCTTGGCGATCAGGATCTCGGTGTAGATGAAGCGGTCGCAGGCGGCGACGAAGGCGGTCGGCGTCTTCTTCTCGCCGAAGCCGTAGACGACCAGCCCCGACTCGCGCGCCCTGGCCGCCAGCCGCGTGAAGTCGCTGTCGCTGGACACGATGCAGAAACCGCCGAGCTTGCCGCCGTAGAGCAGGTCCATCGCATCGATGATCAGCGCCGAATCGGTGGCGTTCTTGCCGGTGGTGTAGCGGAACTGCTGGATCGGCTGGATCGCATGCGTGAGCAGCACTTCCTTCCAGCCCTTGAGCTGCGGGCCGGTCCAGTCGCCGTAGATGCGCTTCACCGTGGCGGTGCCGTACTTGGCGATTTCCGCGAGCAGACCTTCGATGACCGCCGGCTGCGCGTTGTCCGCGTCGATCAGTACCGCGAGCTTGGTGGAATGGCTGGCCATGTGGACTCCCGAGTGTTCCCGTTGCGGCCCGGATCAGGCCTTGGTGCCGAAATAGCGGTCGCCGGCGTCGCCGATGCCTGGAACGATGTAGCCGCGCTCGTTCAGGCCTTCGTCGATCGCGGCGGTGAATACCGGCACGTCGGGATGGTGTTCCTGCAGGTTCGCGATGCCTTCCGGACAACTGACCAGACACACGAAATGCAGCGAACGCGGCTTGGCGGCCTTGACGCGATCCAATGCGGCGACGGCGGAATTGCCGGTGGCGAGCATCGGGTCGATCACGATCGCGTCGCGGTCTCGCATGCCCCGCGGCAAACGCAGATAGTATTCGACCGGCTTGAGTGTTTCCTCGTCGCGGTACAGGCCGACATGGCCGACGCGTGCGCTCGGCACGACGCCAAGCATTCCATCGAGCAGCCCGATTCCGGCGCGCAGCACGGCGATGAAGGCGACTTTCTTGCCGTCGATCAGGCGCCCCTGCGCCGGCCCGACCGGCGTCTCGATGGCAACCTCGCGCAGCGGCAGGTTGCGCGTGACTTCATACGCCATCAAGGCCGACAGCTCGCCGAGCAGGCGGCGGAATTCGGTCGTGCTCGTGCTGCGCTTCCGCAGCAGGGTCAATTTGTGCTGCACCAGCGGATGGTCGACGAGCTGGACGTTTCGGCTCATGGATCTGCGCACTCCGATACGGAGAGCCATGATCGCAGCCCCGAGGCGCGCGGCACAAACCCGAGGCCGCCGCCGCGCCTGCCGTGGCCATCGCCGGTCGGGCGCGCCGTCCGGCAGGCAGCCCGGCCTGCCCCGCGTGAGCCCGTTGCGCCAGGGCGGAAAACGGCCGCGCCGGCAGCGTGCACGGCATCCGCGGCGGTGGTTGGGTCATGACCGTTGCGCACCTACAATATGCGGTTCTCCCCGCCTTATGCCGCCTGAGCGGCCCGGAACCGCGCGCTATGGAAAAGAGCTTCGAACCCCGCCAGATCGAATCGAAGTGGTACGCGCAGTGGGACGCTGCCGGCAACTTCCAGCCCCAAGGCAACGGCGAGCCCTACTGCATCCTGCTGCCGCCGCCGAACGTGACCGGCACGCTGCACATGGGCCACGCGTTCCAGCAGACGGTGATGGATGCGCTGACCCGCTACCACCGCATGCGCGGCTTCCGCACCCTGTGGCAGGGCGGCACCGATCACGCCGGCATCGCCACGCAGAAGATCGTCGAGAACCAGCTCGCCGCCAACGGCCAGTCGCGCCACGACCTCGGCCGCGAGAAGTTCGTCGAGCGCGTGTGGGAATGGAAGCAGCAGTCGGGCTCGACCATCACCAACCAGATGCGCCGCCTCGGCGCGTCGGTGGACTGGTCGCGCGAACGCTTCACGATGGATCCGGGTCTGTCGGCGGCGGTCAAGCGCGTGTTCGTGCAGTGGTATCGCGACGGCCTGCTCTATCGTGGCCGCCGCCTGGTCAACTGGGATCCGGTGCTGATGACGGCCGTGTCGGATCTGGAAGTGGACAGCCAGGAAAAAGCCGGCTCGCTGTGGTCGATCCGCTATCCGACCGCCGACGGCAGCGACAGCCTGGTGGTGGCGACGACGCGCCCGGAAACCATGCTCGGCGACGTCGCCGTGGCCGTGCATCCGGAAGACGAGCGCTACCAGCACCTGATCGGCAAGACCCTGAAGCTGCCGCTGACCGATCGCGAGATCCCGGTCATTGCCGACGACTACGTCGAGCGCGAGTTCGGCACCGGCTGCGTGAAGATCACGCCGGCGCACGATTTCAACGACTGGCAGATCGGCGCGCGCCACAAGTTGGCGCCGATCACGATCCTGACGCTCGACGCGAAGATCAACGACGAGGCGCCGGAAAAATACCGCGGCATGGATCGCTTCGTCGCGCGCAAGGCGGTGCTCGCCGACCTCGAGGAAGCCGGCCTGCTGGTCGAGACCAAGCCGCACAAGCTGCAGGTGCCGGTGAGCCAGCGCAGCGAGGCGGTAATCGAGCCGATGCTGACCGACCAGTGGTTCCTGGATCTGACCAGCGACACGCGCGTCGATGGCCAGCCCGGCCCGGGCGGACGCAAGGCGATCACCGAGCCGGCACTCGCCGCGGTGCGCGATGGCGAAATCCGTTTCGTGCCGGAGAACTGGTCGACGACCTACAACCAATGGCTGGAGAACATCCAGGATTGGTGCGTCAGCCGCCAGCTCTGGTGGGGCCACCAGATTCCGGCGTGGTACGACGAGGCCGGCAACCTCTTCGTCGGCGAGGACGAGGCCGATGCGATCGCCCATTCGGCGGTGGCGCCGGTCGGTGCGCTGAAGCAGGACGAGGACGTGCTCGACACCTGGTTCTCGTCCGCGCTGTGGCCGTTCTCCACGATGGGCTGGCCGAACGAGGGCGAAACGCGCGAGGACGGCCACGTGGTCGCGAACTGGGCGCAGGACCAGCAGTTCCTGCCGAGCGCGGTGCTGGTCACCGGCTTTGACATCATCTTCTGGGTCGCGCGCATGGTCATGGCGACGCAGTACTTCACCGGCAAGGTGCCGTTCCGCGAGGTCTACATCAATG
>JASLGB010000315.1 GCA_030150315.1 Dokdonella sp.
CCGTGTCAAGTGGGTTGTACACAGGCCGGCCGATATGGCAGCGCGATCATGGTGTGTCCGCGCGTGCGCCGCGGGCGCGCCGAGCCGCGAAAGCAAATTATTGATTTGGAATGACTATTTCAGAATGGTTAAACAGTACCCAAACCGTCATGCAAGGCCCAACGGTGCGCCTTGCATGCCGCTTTCACGCCTTCGTCCACAGAGTTATCCACAGCGTTTGTGGATAAGCGGAAAACCCCAATCGGACCACCCAGTTAGCTCCGCTTCCTGAAAATCGGATCATGAAGATGCCGCAACTGGCTCCGGCCGCGCCGGCTACACTCGCCCGGCATCCGCGCCGTCCCCTGTGCCCATGAAAACGATCCTGCGCGTCGCGCTGCCCGTTCCCCTGCATACCCTGTTCGACTACCACGTCGACTCGCAGGTGGCGCCCGGCTGCCGCGTCCTGGTGCCGTTCGGCAAGCGCCGCGTGGTGGGCGTGGCGGTGGAGATGGTGGCGGCGGCGGAAGGCGACGAGCGCGCCCTGAAGACGGTGGAAAGCGTGCTCGACCCGACGCCCTTGCTGACGTCCGAACTGCTGGCGACGTTGCAATGGGCCGCGCGCTACTACCAATACCCGCTCGGCGAGGTGCTGCAGGCGGCGCTGCCCGTGCATCTGCGCTCGGCACGCGAACTCCCGGAAGCCGGCGTGCCGGCGCTGCGCCTGACACCGGACGGCATTGCCGCACTGCAGGATCCACAGCGCCGGCGCGGCACGCGCCTGGATGCGTTGCTAGAGGCGCTGGCAGAAAGAGCGCGTCCGCGCAGCGAACTCGATGCCCTCGACGGCGTGGCCAGCGCGCTGCGCACCGCCACCGCGCGCGGCTGGGTCGAACGCCTGCGCGTTGCGGCCGGCGATTCCGGCGCCACGCCCGATGCCGGGCCAGCGCTGAACGATGAGCAGCAAAGCGCGGCCGAAGCAGTCGTCCCCAGCGAGGGCTTTGCGCCGTTCCTGCTCGAAGGCGTCACCGGCAGCGGCAAGACCGAGGTCTATCTGCAGATCATCCGCGCCTGCCTCGCGCGTGGCCGGCAGGCGCTGGTGCTGGTGCCGGAAATCGCGTTGACTCCGCAGGCACTCAGGCGGTTCCGCGAGCGGCTCGGCATCGACATCGCCGCGCTGCACTCGGGCCTCAACGAAACCGAACGCGCGCTCGCCTGGCTGGCCGCGGCGCGCGGCGAGGCGCGCGTCGTGCTCGGTACACGCTCGGCGCTGTTCGTGCCGCTGCCGAAGGCGGGCGCGATCATCGTCGACGAAGAACACGACCCGTCCTACAAGCAGCAGGAAGGTTTCCGCTACCACGCACGCGACCTGGCCGTGCTGCGCGCGCAGGCGCTCGGCGTTCCGGTCGTGCTGGGCTCGGCCACGCCGTCGCTGGAAAGCCTGGCCAATGCGGCAGCCGGCCGCTATCGGCATCTTCATCTGCGCCGCCGCGCCGGCATGGCGCAGCCGCCGACCCTGCAGGTGATCGACCTGCGCCACCAGCATCTCGACCACGGCCTCGCACAACCGACACTGCAGGCGATCGCCGACTGCCTCGGGCGCGGGGAGCAGGCACTGGTGTTCAAGAACCGGCGCGGCTATGCGCCGGTCCTGCTCTGCCGCGACTGCGGCTGGAGCGCGAAGTGTCCGCACTGCGAACGCGCGATGACCCTGCACCGGCGCGACCAGCGCCTGCGCTGCCACCACTGCGGCCACGAGCGTCGAGCGCCGCAGGCCTGCCCCGATTGCAGCAGCCTGGCCATTGGTCCGCTCGGCGAAGGCACCGAGCGGCTGGAAGAGGCGCTGGCCGCGCACTTCCCGGACGTCTCGATCGTGCGCGTCGACCGCGACACGACCCGCGCGCGCGGCGCGCGACGCGCTGTTCGAGCGGCTGACCGATGCCGGTCCGCGCATCCTGGTCGGCACCCAGATGCTGGCCAAGGGCCACGATCTGCCGCGGCTGACCCTGGTCGTGGTCGTGGGTGTGGACGAAAGCCTGTTCAGCACCGATTTCCGCGCCGGCGAGCGGCTGGGCCAGCTCGTCATCCAGGTGGCCGGGCGTGCCGGCCGCGCCGAGCGACGCGGCACGGTGATCCTGCAGACGCACGCGCCGGGCAATCCCCTGCTCGCCACGCTGATCGACGGCGGCTATCGCGCACTGGCCGCGCGCCTTCTGGACGAACGCCGCGAGGCGCTGCTGCCTCCGTTCGCGCATTTCGCCCTGCTGCGCGCCGAAGGCAAGGATGCCGCGATTCTCGACGGCTTCCTGCGCGCGGCGCTGGCCGGCATCGGCTCCGGCATCCTCGCGCACGGCCCGCTGGCGGCGCCGATGCCGCTGCGCGCGGGAATGCGGCGTGGCCAGATCCTGCTCGAAACGCCATCACGTGCCGAACTGCAGGCCTTCCTGCCGGCGTGGCTCGAGCGCGTGCGCGCGCTGCCCGACGCCAGAACCGTGCGCTGGTCGATCGACGTCGATCCGGTGGATTTGTACTGACCGTCCCCGACGACTGGTGTGGACATCGGCGGACGAGAAATCAGGCGCGGGATCGGCCGTGAATCCTTGCCGGAGTTCGCTCGCGCGAACGCATGCGTTCGCCGGTTGCGCCGCACGGCTGGCCGGCGCATCGCGCGAAGCCAAACCCGGCGCGGAGCGGCGTCACGCGGCCGGATCGAACCCGTCAAGGAACAGGATGTCCGCGTGCGGATGCACCGTCAGCGTATAGCCCTGCCTCGCATTGCAGCCGCTGGCATCAATGGCCTGCACCACGAAGGGGCTGGAACCGACCGCGGTGGGCGTGCCGGACAGCCGGCCATCGGGCGACAACCGCAGCCCGCGCGGCAGGCGCCCATCGCCCACGGCGAAAACGATCGTCCCGTTGCCGCCTCCGGCGATCAGCTGCGCGGCATACGGCTCGAACGCCTGCGCCGCCGGCAGATCCGTCGCATCGATCCATGGCGGTGCGGGTGCGTTGATCGAGGCGGTGGCCTGCGCGCTGGCGCCGAGGGCATCGGATACGGTCACGACGTAACCGCCGGCACCGAGTCCGCTGGTGCTCTGGGAGTCGCCGCCGGAAGGCCACCACGCGTAGGCGAACGGCGGAGTGCCGCCGCTTGCGATGGCAACCGCCCATCCGTCGTCCACGTCGTGGCAGCTCGCGTCGCCGGTTTCGGTCACGACCGACAAGGGCACCGCCGCTGTCAAGGCGGCCTGCGCCGAAAGCCCCAGCCAGAGCATGCCCAGCCAACGTCGCGGCGCTGCTGCGGCCGCGGAACATCGCTTATTCATCGCACCGGCTGGCCTTCGCGTTTCGGCGCGCCGGAAAGCCAACGCCATCGCGGCTGAGGGCACGCGATGGCGCAAGGGAGCGGACGAGAGCGTGCGGCGACCGTCCGGCCGCCGACGTGGCGCGCGTGCATCAGGCCTCGAACAACGCGCGCATCTTCTTCATCGCATTCGCCTCGATCTGGCGGATGCGCTCGGCCGACACGCCGTATTCGTCGGCCAGTTCCTGCAGCGTCGCCTTCTCGCCGTCGCGCAGCCAGCGGCGCTGGATGATGTCGCGCGAGCGGGCATCCAGCTTCACCAGTCCGCGATGCAGCGTGCCGAGGCTTGCGTCTTCTTCCGACTGCGATTCCACCGCGTGGTACGGGTCGGCGTTGTGGTCGATCAGGAACGCCGACGGAGCCGGCCGCTCGTCCTCGTCCGAATCCACCGGCGCATCGAAGGCGACATCGCGGCCGTTGAGGCGCGCTTCCATCTCCATCACCGTCGCAGCCGGAACGCCCAGCTCCTTGGCCACGGTGTTCACTTCCTCGGCATTCATCCAGCCCAGACGCTTCTTCGAGCGGCGCAGGTTGAAGAACAGCTTGCGCTGCGCCTTGGTCGTGGCCACCTTCACGATGCGCCAGTTGCGCAGGATGAACTCGTGCATCTCGGCGCGGATCCAGTGCACCGCAAACGACACCAGACGCACGCCCTGACTCGGGTCGAAGCGCTTGACCGCCTTCATCAGGCCGATGTTGCCTTCCTGGATCAGATCACCGACCTGCAGGCCGTAACCGGAATAGCCGCGTGCCACATGCACGACGAAACGCAGATGCGCCAGCACCATCTGCCGCGCGGCGGCCAGGTCGGCTTCATCGACAAAGCGGCGCGCCAGATCCTGCTCTTCTTCCTGCGTCAGCATTGGAATCTGGTGAACCGCACTCACATAGGCTTCAAGGCTGCCGAGCGCATTCGGCACCGGGAAGTGGCTGGCGACCAGGGCATTGCTCATGGTGACCTCCTGAGGGGTAGATATTTTGGCACTCCCGTATCAAGAGTGCCAAAACCTGCGAGAGTTCCGCTCGACGACGCCATGGTCGACGACGGACTCTGTATGGACATTTATAGTACCCGAAAGTTCGTTAATTCAGCGTAACGCGGCCACGTTCGGCGCGAACACGGCGTCCACCTGCCGGAACGATGACCCAACTGGCTGTATCGGAAGGATTTTCCGGCTATTCTCTGCGATCCAGCGTGGCCGCTGGCGGCAGCGCCCAGTCGATCGCGGCCTCGCCTTTCTGGCGCAGGTAGTCATTGGCGCGCCCGAAATGGCCGCAGCCGATGAAGCCACGATGGGCCGACAGGGGCGACGGGTGCGGCGCCTTCAGCACGCGATGGCGTGCCGTTTCGATCAACTTGCCCTTGGATTGCGCGTGGCTGCCCCAGAGCAGGAACACGAGTCCCTCGCGCTCGCGATTGAGCGCCTCAATGCAAGCATCGGTGAAGCCTTCCCAGCCCTTGCCGGCATGCGACCCGGCCGCGCCGCGCTCGACCGTCAGCACGGAATTGAGCAGCAGCACGCCCTGTCGCGCCCATGGCAGCAGACAGCCGTGGTCCGGCGGCGGCACGCCGAGATCGCGCTGGATTTCCTTGAACACGTTCTGCAGCGACGGCGGCGGCGCAACGCCGGGCAGCACCGAAAAACACAGGCCGTGCGCCTGCCCGGGGCCGTGATAGGGATCCTGACCGAGGATGACGACCTTCACCTGATCGAACGGAGTGGTATCCAGCGCCGCGAAGATGCGCGAACCGGGCGGATAGATCACCGCGCCCTGCGCCTTGCGCTCGCGCAGGAACTCCGACAAGGCGAGCATGTCCGGGCGCTCCAGCAATGCTCCGACGCGCGACTTCCACGAGTCGTGCAACCGCACGCGATCCGTGCTCACGCCTCCGCCCCACCGCGCAGGCGCTGCGACACGCGCAGCTGGAACTGCAGCTTGGTCACCAACAGGCGCTCCTCGACCGGCTTGTGCACCAGATCGTTGGCGCCGGCGCGCAGCAGCGCCGCCTGATTGACCGGATTGTCGTCGCCGGTCATCACCAGCACCGGCAGCTCGCCCTTGGAGTAGGCGTACTCGTGGCGGATGCGATCGAGCAGGTCCCCGCCGGTCAGCTCGCCCTTCAGGCTGACGTCGGTCAACACCAGGTCGGGACCCGGCGCGTTGCCGTCTGCCTTCGCCGCATCGAGCTGCTCCAGCGCCGCCTCGACGCTGACCACGTGCGAGACACGGAATCCGCACTTTTCCAGCATGCGGCGCGTCGCCAGCGCGACCACCCGGCTGTCCTCGACATAAAGGACTTCGCCCGAAACCGTTTCCGCCGGCCGCACATAGCCGCGAATGAAGGCAGCCAAGGCATCGAAACCGAGCGAAGTCCTTTATGTCGAGGACAGCCGGGTGGTCGCGCTGGCGACGCGCCGCATGCTGGAAAAGTGCGGATTCCGT
>JASLGB010000329.1 GCA_030150315.1 Dokdonella sp.
CGAGATCCTGAAGAAGTCCGGCAAGAAGTTCGAACACGCGGTCGAATGGGGCGTGGACCTGCAGACCGAGCACGAGCGCTACCTCACCGAGGAGCATGTCGGCCGCCCGGTCGTGGTCACCAACTACCCGGAAAAGATCAAGGCGTTCTATATGCGCCTCAACGACGACGGCCGCACCGTCGCGGCGATGGACGTGCTCGCGCCCGGCATCGGTGAAATCGTCGGCGGCTCTCAGCGCGATGAACGCCTCGACGTGCTCGACCGCCGCATGGCGCAGTTCGGGCTCGATCCGTCGCACTACCAGTGGTATCGCGACTTCCGCCGTTACGGCAGCGTGCCGCATGCCGGCTTCGGCCTCGGCTTCGAGCGTCTGGTCGTCTACACCTGCGGCCTGGCCAATATCCGCGACGCGATTCCCTACCCGCGCGCACCCGGCACGGCGGAGTTTTGACGATGTCTGCAGCAGCCTGGCATCAGTTCATCTTCACCGGCGGCCTCGGCTTCGCCGTGGCGGGGCTGACCACCTACATCATCGTGTGGATGCTGGTCGCGGTACACCTGCGCGACCACCATCCGACCGAGCACTCGCGACTGGGTTCGTTCCTGTTCGCGCCGCGCGCGTTCGGCTGGTACCTCGCAGCGAGCTGGCGCCGCATGCGTGACCGCAATCTCAGCGCACTGGCCGTGCTCGGCAGCATCGGCGCGTGGAGCATCGTCATCGGCGTGACCAGCGCAGTCGTGGTCAAGTTCGTCGCCGCGAAGGGGATCGCCTGATGGACCCGCCGCAGTGGTGGCTGGCCGTGGTCGGTGACCTGCTGGTCTGGGCGCGCCTGAGCGTGCGCGACGACGGCATTGCGGAAGTGCTCGACAACGACGGCGGCACCCTGCGCTACGACGACGAGACCGCCGCGCGCATGGCCCTGCTCGATGCCGAGTTCCGTGCGCTCGACGGTCTCGACGAGGACGACGCGGCGGCGCTCGGCTTCGACCTGGACGGCATCGAGCCGCCGCGCGGCGACGATGATGACGCCCTGCTGCCGCAGATGACCCTGAAACTTCCTCCGCGACATTGATCCCGAAGGAGTCCACGGCGCGGCGAATCGACCGGGGAATGTTTCGTCTTCCGCACCCTGCGGTGGCCGCCCGCTCGAATCGCCGCACGCCCCACCCCGCGATGTCTGACAGTCGCTTCCCACACCAAGGCGATCAACGATGAATCTCGACCTCACCGGAAAACACGCACTCGTCTGCGGCGGCTCGCAAGGCATCGGCCGCGCCGCTGCCGTCGAGCTGGCCTCGCTTGGCGCGGACGTGACCGTGCTGGCGCGCTCCGCCGAAGCACTCGCTTCCGTGCTGGCGACCCTGCCGAAGGTGCACGAAGCGCAGCAGCACGCCTCGATCAGCGCGGACATGTCCGACCATGCCGAGCTGCGCGCCAAGGTCGAGTCGGTCGCGAACGCGCAGCCGGTCAGCATCCTCGTCAACAACACCGGCGGACCGCCCGGCGGACCGGCCAGCACGGCCAGCGCCGACGACTACCGGCGCGCCTTCGAGCAGCATCTGGTTGCCGCGCAAGTGCTGCTGCACGCGGTACTTCCCGGCATGCGCTCGACCGGCTACGGCCGCATCGTCAACGTGATTTCCACGTCGGTGAAGGAGCCGATCCGCAACCTCGGCGTGTCCAACACGATCCGCGGCGCGATGGCGAGCTGGTCGAAGACGCTCGCGGGCGAGCTCGGCGTGCACGGCATCACCGTCAACAACGTGCTTCCCGGCTACACGCAGACGCAGCGGCTGGAGCAGATCCTTGCCGAGCGCACCAAGGCGACCGGCAAGAGCATCGAGGAAATCGAACGCACGATGCTCGCCAGCGTGCCGCTCGGCCGCTTCGCCAAGGCCGCCGAAATCGCCAACGTGATCGCCTTCCTCGCCTCGCCGGCCGCCGCCTATGTCACCGGCGTCAACGTGCCGGTGGATGGCGGACGCACGCAATCGCTGTGATTCCCGGCCATCGCGCGCGATGGCCTCGGTGCGGATGGCCGCCGGTGCGTGACGCACGTCGCGGCGTTCCGTGGCTCGCAAACGATGCGCCCCGCCACCTTTTTCTTTTCCGCGCCAAACCGGCTCGCCCAGGGTATGCCTTCCGATGATCCACAACATCGCCGCCTATCACTTCGTGCCCATCAACGATGCCGACGCCGTGGTCGCGCGCCTGCACGAGGAAGCGACGCGCCTTGAACTGCGCGGCACGGTGCTGGTGGCCGACGAAGGCATCAACCTGTTCCTCGCCGGCAGCGACGAAGCCATCAACGGCTTTCTCGACGGCCTGCGCGCCGATGCCCGCTTTGCCGCGATCCGCGTGAAATCCAGCTGGAGCGAGCAGGTTCCGTTCGCGCGCCTGAAAGTGCGGCGCAAACGCGAGATCATCACGTTCCGTCAGGCGGAAACCACGCCGAAGGAGGCTCGCGCGCCGTCGGTTGCTCCCGCGGTGCTGGCGCGCTGGATCCGTCACGGCGCCGACGACGAAGGACGCCGTCTCGTCCTGCTCGACACACGCAACCGCGAGGAAATCCGCCACGGCACCTTCAGCGGCGCGATGACCTTGCCGATCGATCGCTTCACCGACTTCCCCGCCGCGCTGGAGGATCAGCGCGAAACGCTCGCGGACGCCACCGTGGTCAGCTTCTGCACGGGCGGCATCCGCTGCGAGAAGGCCGCGATCTGGATGCAGCAGAACGGCTTCGAGCGCAGCTTCCAGCTGGACGGCGGCATCCTCGGCTATTTCGAGGAAGTGGGCGGCAGCGGCTACGACGGCGCCTGCTTCGTGTTCGACGAGCGCGTCGCGCTCGATCCGGCTCTGCGCCCGGTGACGGCGGACAGCTGAACGCCGCCCCCGACGCGGGATGCGCTCCGAGCGCCGGACATTTCCCGCGCCGGCCAGCAACCCACGCGTCGCTAACCGGCAGCCGAGCCACGGCCAGACACGCTCGAATCGACGCCGTTCCCCGCGGTGATCGGGAGCGAATCAGGTAAGCTTGCACGCATGCACAGCCCTCTCACGAACCTGATCGATGGCCGTGCCGAACGGCCCCTCGGCGGCCGCCATCTCGACGTGATCGACCCGGCCACGGGCACCGTGTTCGCGCATTGCCCCGACTCCGAATCGCAGGACGTGGACGCCGCGGTGCACGCCGCGCGGCGCGCCGCAGCGGACTGGGCGGCAA
>JASLGB010000375.1 GCA_030150315.1 Dokdonella sp.
TGGAAGTCGATCGGCTCGATGTCGAGCTTGGCCCAGTGCGGCGGCGTCATCGTCAGCCAGTGGCGATACGCCTTGAGGCGCCACTCGGTCATCCATTCCGGCTCGTTCTTGCGCGCCGAGATCGCGCGCAAGGACGAGCCGGCGTGGATGACCGAGTGGCGCCTGAAGGCGTATCGCCACTGGCTGACGATGACGCCGCCGCACTGGGCGAAGCTGAAGATCGCGCCCATCGATTTCCAGGGCATCAGCTATTTCTCGCGGCCGAAGAACCAGCCCAAGTCGCTGGACGAGGTCGATCCGAAGCTGCTGGAAACCTACGACAAGCTCGGCGTGCCGTTGCATGAGCGCGCGCGCCTGGCCGGCGTCGCGGTCGACGCGGTGTTCGACTCGGTTTCGGTCGGCACTACCTTCCGCAAGGAGCTGGCCGAGAAGGGCATCGTGTTCTGCTCGATGTCCGAGGCGATCCGCGAGCAGCCCGAGCTGGTCAAGAAGTATCTCGGAACCGTCGTGCCGATCGGCGACAACTACTTCGCAGCGCTGAATTCGGCGGTGTTCTCCGACGGCTCGTTCGTGTACGTGCCCAAGGGCGTGCGCTGCCCGATGGAGCTGAGCACCTATTTCCGCATCAACGCCGGCCACACCGGGCAGTTCGAGCGCACGCTGATCATCGTCGAGGAAGGTGCCAGCGTCTCGTACCTGGAGGGCTGCACCGCGCCGATGCGCGACGAGAACCAGCTCCACGCGGCGGTGGTCGAGCTGGTCGCGCTGGACGATGACAACATCAAGTATTCGACGGTGCAGAACTGGTATCCGGGCGACGAGAACGGCGTCGGCGGCATCTACAACTTCGTGACCAAGCGCGGCGATTGCCGCGGCGCGCGTTCGCGCATCGTCTGGACCCAGGTCGAGACGGGTTCGGCCATCACCTGGAAGTATCCCAGTTGCGTACTGCGCGGTGACGATTCGGTCGGCGAGTTCCATTCGGTCGCACTGACGCACCATCGCCAGCAGGCCGACACCGGCACCAAGATGATCCACATCGGCCGCAACACCAAGTCGAAGATCGTCGCCAAAGGCATCAGCGCCGGCCATGGCCAGAACACCTACCGTGGCCTGGTGAAGATCGAGAAGGGCGCCGAAGGCGCGCGCAACCACACGCAGTGCGACAGCCTGCTGATCGGCAAGAAGTGCGGCGCGCACACCTTCCCGTACATCGAGGTGAAGAACCCCGGCGCGATCGTCGAGCACGAGGCCACCACCTCGAAGATTTCCGACGACCAGCTGTTCTATTGCCGCAGCCGCGGCATCGGCGAGGAAGACGCCGTGTCGATGATCGTCGACGGCTTCTGCAAGCAGGTGTTCCGCGAGTTGCCGATGGAGTTCGCGGTCGAGGCCAAGAAGCTGCTGGAAGTGTCGCTCGAAGGCGCAGTGGGCTGACCATGGACGGATCCAATGCCGGCCTCGTACTGCGGGCCGCACGCCCCGCGGATGCCGAGGCCATCCACGCGCTGATTTGCGAGCTGGCCGACTACGAGAAGCTGCTGCACGACGTCGACGCCAGCGTGGACGATCTTGCGCGCGACCTGTTTGGCGCGACCCCACGCGTGTTCGCGCAAGTGGCCGAGTGGGGCGGCGAAGTCGTCGGCTTCTCGGTCTGGTTCTACAACTATTCCACCTTCCGCGGCCGCCATGGCATCTATCTGGAAGACCTGTTCGTGCGACCGGCATGGCGAGGCAAGGGCATCGGCAAGGCGCTGATCGTGGATCTGGCGCGCCGCTGCGTCGCCGAAGGACTGCCGCGCATGCAGTGGTCGGTGCTGGACTGGAACACGCCGTCGATCGAGTTCTACGAATCGCTCGGTGCCAAGCGCACCACGGAATGGGTCGGTTGCCGCGTCGAAGGCGATGCGCTGGCGGCCCTGGCCAATCAATGAAAACCCACCCGTTCCGCAGAAACCGGAGCGCGGGACAAGGAATGGAAACGACATGCTGAAGATCGACAACCTCCACGTTCGCGTCGCGGGCAGGGACATCCTCAAGGGCCTTTCCCTCGAAGTGAAGGCGGGCGAAGTGCATGCCATCATGGGCCCGAACGGCGCCGGCAAATCCACGCTGGGCAACGTGCTGGCCGGGCGCGACGGCTACGAGGTCGTGCAGGGCACGGTCGAATACGAAGGGCGCAACCTGCTCGAACTCGAGCCGGAGGAGCGGGCCGCCGCCGGCGTCTTCCTCGCGTTCCAGTATCCGGTCGAAATCCCGGGCGTGAACAACACCTACTTCCTGCGCGCGGCGCTCAATGCGCAGCGCAAGGCGCGCGGCGAGACGGAGCTGGATTCCATGCAGTTCCTCAAGCTGGTGCGCGAGAAGCTGGCCGTGCTGCACCTGAAGGACGAGCTGCTGCATCGCGCCGTCAATGAAGGCTTTTCCGGCGGCGAGAAGAAGCGCAACGAGATCTTCCAGCTCGCGTTGCTGGAGCCGCGCCTTGCGGTCCTCGACGAGACGGACTCGGGTCTGGACATCGACGCGCTGAAGATGGTCGCCGACGGCGTCAACGCGATGCGCGATCCGAAGCGCGCGTTCATCGTCGTCACGCACTACCAGCGCCTGCTCGACTACATCGTTCCCGATGTCGTGCACGTTCTGGCGGAAGGCCGCATCGTCGAATCGGGCGACGCCAGCCTCGCGCACAAGCTCGAAGAGCACGGCTACGCATGGATCGCCGAGCGCCAGGCGCCGGCCGGGGCGGCGTGATGGCCACGGCCCTGCTCGATGGTTTCGGGCGCGGCGACGCGACCGAGCGCACGGAGTCCTGGCGCTACAGCCGCAATGCGCTGCGTGCGCTGGAACAGAACGACTACGCCGATGCCGACCAGTCGCAGGCGGATCTGCCGCCGGCATTGGTCGCACAGTTCGACTGGGCGCACACGCGCGGTCGGCGCGTGATCGTGGTCAACGGCGCGTACTGCGAGCGCCATTCCGATCACGCCGATGTCGGAGCCCACATTACTGCTGGCGACTCCGGCGACAACACCTACGTCATCCGCGTGGATGGCGACATCGCGCGTCCGCTGCATGTGGTCTATGTCAGCCTGCCGTCGGCGCAGCCGACGCGCTGGCAGACCCGTGTCGGCGTGGTGGTCGAGCGCGGCAGCGCCTGCGTGATCGAGCAGGTCGTCGGTGGCGATGGCGCGGTCACGCTGGGCTCGCTGCGGCGCCAGGTCACGCTTGCCGCCGGAGCCGAGCTCGACCTCGTCAGCCTGTGCGACCTGCCGGAGTCGATGGCGCTGTATCGCCTGCTCGATGCGCGCATCGGTACCGATGCGCGCCTGCGCGCCACGCATGTGATGCTCGGCAGCCGCCTGCAGCGGCTCGACCTGCAGGTCGGGCTGGCCGGCGAGCGCGCGCGGCTGGAGTCGCGCGGCGTGTTTGCGCTGCGTGGCCGCGCGCATGCCGACATACACCTGGATGTGCGCCATCTTGCCCGCGACACCACGTGCGACCTGGTCTGGCGCGGCGTGGCGGACCAGCGCGCGCGCGGCATCTTCCACGGTGCGATCACGGTGGCCGAGGGCGCCGATGGCAGCGATGCGCAGTTGTCGAACAAGAACTTGCTGCTGTCGCCCAATGCCGAGATCGATACCAAGCCGGTGCTGGAAATCTACGCCGACGAGGTCAAGGCCGCGCACGGCGCGACGGTCGGCCAGATCGACGAGCGTGCGCTGTTCTACATGCGCACGCGCGGCATTCCGCAGGACGAAGCACGACGCATGCTGGTGACGGCGTTCTGCGAGGCGATCCTGGACAGCGTCGCGGACGCCGATGTGCGCGCGCATCTGGTGCACCGCGTGCGCGCGTCGCTGCCCGGCAGCGACTGAATCCCACGCCGTCCTTTCCGCGCCGGCGCAAGGACGGCAACAACCGAAGCGCTGTGCCGCATGAACCTCGACTCCAATCCGTACCGCAAGGACTTCCCTATCCTGTCGCGCCATGTGCACGGCAAGCCGCTGGTGTACCTGGACAATGCCAACACCTCGCAGAAGCCGCTGGTCGTGATCGAAACGGTCGACCGCTTCTACCGCGAGACGAACGCCAACGTGGCGCGCGCGGTGCATTCACTCGGCGAGGCCGCGACATCAGCCTACGAAGGCGCCCGCGACAAGCTGGCGCGCTTCATCAACGCGTCCTCGCGCGATGAAGTGATCTTCACCAGCGGCACCACGCAGGCGATCAACACGGTCGCCTACAGCTACGCGCTGCCGAACCTGCGCGAGGGCGACGAGGTCCTCGTCACCACGATGGAGCACCACGCCAACATCGTGCCGTGGCAGCTGGTTGCCGCGCGCACCGGCGCGCGCGTGGTGCCTGCGCCGATCACCCAGCAGGGCGAGCTGATCTTGGAGCAATTCATCGCGCGACTGACGCCGCGCGTGAAGCTGGCCGCCGTCACGCACGTTTCCAACGTCCTCGGCACGATCAATCCGGTGCGCGAACTGGCCAAGGCCTGCCGCGAGCGCGGCATTCCGCTGCTGGTGGACGGATCGCAGGCGGCGCCGCATCTGCCGATCGACGTGCAGGCCATCGGCTGCGACTTCTATGCGTTCACTGGGCACAAGATGTACGGGCCGACCGGCACCGGCGTGCTGTGGGCGCGCGCCGAACGCCTGCGCGAGATGCCGCCATTCCTCGGTGGCGGCGAAATGATCCGCACGGTCAGTTTCGACGGCACGACGTTCAGCGATGCGCCGCACAAGTTCGAGGCCGGCACACCGAACATCGCCGGCTTCGTCGGTCTCGGTGCGGCGGTCGACTACATCGAGGCCGTCGGCTTCGACGCGATCGGCAGGATCGAGCACGGCCTGCTCGAATACGCGACGACGGCGCTGGAGTCGGTGCCCGGCCTGCGCCTGATCGGCACCGCGCCGCACAAGGCCGCCGTGCTGTCCTTCCTGATCGATGGCGTGCACGCGCACGATCTGGCGACCCTGCTCGACCACGAAGGCATCGCGGTGCGATCCGGCCACCATTGCGCGCATCCGCTGATGCAGTTCTATGGCGTGCCGGCGACGGCGCGGGCGTCGCTGGCGTTCTATAACACGCCGGCCGAGGTCGATGCCCTGGTTAGCGGCATCGCGAAGGTGCGCAAGCTGCTTGCCTGAGCGGCGTCCGCCACGGCGCCGCGTTGTCGCGTTCCAACCCCGCAGGACTTCCGCATGACGCTTTCCAACGCCGAGCTGCACTTCCGCTCCGCCGTCGTCGACGACATCGATGCGATCGTCGCCCTGGTGCAGTCGGCTTATCGCGGCGATGCCAGCCGCGCCGGCTGGACCACCGAGGCGGACTTCCTCGACGGCCAGCGCATCGATCCCGAAGGCGTTGCGGCGATCATCGAGGCGCCTGCTTCGCGCGTGTTGCTGGCCGAATCCGCCGGCGAGCTGCTCGCCTGCGCGCAGGTCGAGTTGCCGCATCCCGATACGGATTCAGACTCGGCGTACTTCGGCATGTTCTCGGTTCGTCCCGGCCTGCAGGGCAGCGGATTGGGCCGCCGCGTGCTGGCCGAGGCCGAGCGGCTGGCGAAGGCGGCGGGCTGTACGCGCATGCACATGACGGTGATCTCGATCCGTGACGAATTGATCGCCTGGTACGAGCGCCGCGGCTATCGCCGCACCGGCGACTACTCGCCCTTTCCCTACGGCGATGCGCGCTTCGGCATCCCCAAGCGCGACGATCTGCGCTTTGAACGACTGGTGAAATCGCTATGAGCCCATGGGTGCGCGTGTGCGCGCAATCGGAACTGCTGCCCGGCGAATACAGGAATGCCTGGGACGGCGATGTGTTGATCGCGGTGTTCAACCTCGACGGCGAGCTGTACGCAATCGAGGACGTGTGCACGCACGACGGCGGCGAGCTGACCGGCGGCCTCATCGAAGGCCACGAGATCGAATGCCCGCGACACGGTGCGCGCTTCGACATCCGCACCGGCGCGGTGCTGTGCCCGCCGGCCTACGAGCCCGTGGCGAAGTTTCCGGTGCGCCTCGAAGACGGCGTTGTGTACACGCGCGACGACCGTTGGGATTGAGCGCGACGACCCACGCAGGTCCTGCGCAGGTCAGTGCGTGTTTCGCGTTGGCGCGGCTTCCGCGTTGGATGCAGGCAGGGCGAGCGTCACGCGCAAACCGGTGCCATCGCGGCCGCGTGCGTAGACGACGCGGCCGCGATGGCGTTCGGCCACGCGCCGCACGAAGGCCAGACCGAGGCCCGAACCCTCGCGCCGACTGCCCGGCGGCCGGAAGAAGCGCTCACCAAGGCGCGGCCAGAATTCCTCCGGCACGCCGGGGCCGGAATCTTCCACCGCCAATCCGGTGATGTCGCCATCGCGTCGCAGGAAAACCGTTACGGTGCCGTTGCGCCCTGCGTGGTTGAGCGCGTTGTCGATCAGGTTCACCAGTGCCTCGCGCAGCATCACCGCATCGCCCTTGACCAGCATGTGTTCGGCCGGGCCTTCGTAGCCGAGGTCGATGCGCTCGGCGATCGCGTCCGGCACACGTTCGCTGGTGCACTCGCGTGCGAGCCGCGCAAGGTCGACGCAGTCGGTCGTGTCGTCCTGTTCCTCCACCGTCTGCGCGCGCGCCAGCGCCAGCAGCTGACCCGCGGCGCGGCCCGCGCCGGCAGACAGGCGCTCGACGTGCTTGAGCGCCTCGCGCACGCTTTCCGGTCGCGGATCGGCCAGTGCGCGTTCCGCCTGCAGGCGCAGCCCGGCCAGCGGCGTGCGCAACTGGTGCGCGGCATCGGCGATGAAGCGTTCCTGCAGTTCGAGCAACTCGCGCAGGCGCGCGAACTGCGCGTCGATGGTGCGCGTCAGCGGGCGGATCTCGATCGGCACCAGACGGCGATCGAGCGGCGACAGATCACGCGCGCTGCGCTGGGCGATCTGCTGCGTCAACGGATCGAGCAGGCGCAGGCCGCGGCTGACACCGACCCAGACCAGGGCCAGCACGATCACGATCAGCAGCAGGACCACGGGCGACGTGCCGATCAGGATTTCCCGTGCCAGCTCGTGGCGCTGGTCGAACGACTCGGCCATCGAGATGACGACCGTGTCCGGCGGATCGTCCATCACCAGCACCAGCGATGCCATCCGCAGCGAACGCTTGCCGACGCGGATCGTTTCCAGCTGCCGCGAGTGATCGGCGGCCGGCAACGGCGACGGCAGCGGCAACTCCAGGTTTGAGGCGAACACGCCGTGGCGCAGGCTGCGCACCGAGTAGTAGGACGGGCTTTCGTTGTCGTACTCGATCAGGATGCGCGCCTGCGGGCTCAGTTCCTCGCGGCCCGCGTCGCTGCGCGTCATGCGCTCCAGCATCTCCGTGCCTTCGATCAGCGAGCGGTCGTAGTTGACGTTGGCGTAGTGCAGCGCCAGCGCATAGATCAGCGCGCCGCTGCCGAGCCAGGCCAGCACCATCGGCACCACGAGGATGGTCAGCAGGCGGCGACGCAGGCTCGGTGGCGGCGAGTGCTCAGCCATCCTCGCCGGCTTCCAGCAGATAACCGAGGCCGCGCACGGTGCGGATGCGCACACCGCTGCCCTCCAGCTTGCGGCGCAGGCGATAGACGGCGATGTCCAGGCCGTTGTCGGTCAGGGAGGTATCCCAGGTGCACAGCGCGTCGACCAGTTGCTCGCGACTCATCACGCGGTCGAGGCGTGCGGCCAACGCTTCGAGCAAGCCGAATTCGCGCGGCGTCAATTCCACCGGCTCGTCGCCCAGGTGCGCGCGTCGGCGCGGCAGGTCGATGCGCAGGCGCCCGATCGACAGTTCCGGCACGCCCTGCGTGGTGCGCCGGCGCAGCAACGCGCGCACGCGCGCCTCGAACTCGCGCAACGCAAAAGGCTTCACAAGATAGTCGTCGGCACCGAGGTCGAGTGCCTGCACGCGCTCCTCCAGCGCTTCGCGCGCGGTGCACACCAGCACCGGCACCGAGTCCGCCCGCAGGCGCAGGCGACGCAACAGTTCCAGTCCGTCGATGTCGGGCAGGCCGAGATCGAGAACGATCAGGTCGTAGGGATGGTCACGCAGCGCCGCGTCGGCGAGTTTCCCGCTGGCGAGGCGATCCACCGCATGACCCGCATTCGTCAGGGCCGCACCGACGGCGTCGGCAATGGCAGCTTCGTCTTCGATGACCAGTACGCGCATGGGCGCATTGTAGACGGGGGCAGGGAAGGTGGGCCGCCCGGCCATTCATGGAAGTCTAGTGACCATGATTCGTGGCGGTGAGGAGGGATCCAAAAGCTTTACGTGGCAGACGGGTGAGTCCAGGGCAACGCAGTGAGCCGGACTCCGGCGCGTGGTTTCCGCAGGTACGGTCAATCCAGGATTGGCTTACGCATAACACTGCAGCTCGCATGTAATGGATTTTCTTCTAGGGAGGATCGTAGAGCTTGGCAGTCATCAAGAGTTGAGATTGCCGCGACAATACACCGCAGATGCATTCTGAAAAAAAAGGGGGCGTAAACAGCTTTTGTCTAGAATGCTCCGGATTTTTTTGTCGGGCTTTCAATTCGTGGTCCAGTGCGCGTCATAGTTCAGCGCGCGCTCTTACAGGAGAAGGGGAAGATGGAGCTTGGTTGGCAGCGAAAATCCAGATACATCTGGATCTTGGGTGCGGCGATCGCGGCGGGAACGGGAGCGGCGATGGCGCTGGATCCAGATTCCTTCTGGAGAGGATGGCTACGAGACACGTCCTTTGCGACGGAGGGCACGAAATTCCGGCTCGAAGAAAGCCATGTTGATTCGCCGTGTAATGACCCAGTGAAAACCTGCTCAGG
>JASLGB010000013.1 GCA_030150315.1 Dokdonella sp.
CGAGGTGCAGGCCCATGTACATCCACTTCGCGATCAGGCCGTCGACGAAGAAGCTGCGTCCGAGCAGGTCGCCCATGAGGTTGCCGACGCCGCGCTGTTCGCCAAGCGAGAGCAGCGAACCGAAATCCCTGTAGGCGAAGGGTTTGGCAGGTGGCGGCTTGCCGCGCAGCTGGGCCAGCAAGGCGCGCTCCAGCCAGACCGCCTGCTGGTGCGCCGCCTGCGCACGCGCCGGCACCAGCCGGCCATCGAGCCACGGACAGGCCGCGCAATCGCCCAGCGCGTAGATGTCCGCCGCGGAAGTGCGCAGCCGGTCGTCGACGACGAACTGGTTGGCGCGGTTCACTTCCAGGCCGAAATCGCGGTTCGATGCCGGCGCCAGAATGCCCGCCGCCCAGACGATGATGTCGGCCGCGACGTGGCCGTTGGCGACGAGCAGGCGATCCTCCTCGACCGCCGTCACCTGGGTCCCGGTCAGCACGTGCACGCCACGCTGTTCGAGCACCGCCTGCGCCTGGCGCGAGATCTTTTCCGGCAGGCCGGCGAGGATGCGCGGCGCCGCTTCGACGATCGTGATGTCGAGCGGAAAGTGCTGGTCGGCGTGCAGGCTTTCCTGCAGCAGCGCATGCGCTTCGAGCAATTCGGCGGCCAGTTCGACGCCCGTGGCACCGGCACCGACGATGGCGACCGCCAGACTGCGCCGCTCCGAAAACGCCGCGCGCGTGAACGCGGCCAGCAGATGGCGCTGGAAGCGCTCGGCGTCGTCGGCGCGCTCCAGCACCCAGGCATTCTGCGCAGCACCGGGCGTGCCGAAGAAATTGGAACCGCAACCGGTCGCCAGCACCGCACGACGGAACGACAGCTCGCGCTGCGGCACGACGACCGCGCCCGCGTCGTCGCGGATCGCCGACAGGGTCAGGCGCTTGCCGACCGGATCGAAGGCGACCACCTCGCCCGGCGTGTATCCGAAGTGGTTGCGCCGCGCGAGCAACGCATAGGAAAGCCCTTCCTGACGCGCATCGAGCGTGCCCGCCGCGACTTCGTGCAGGGTCGGTTTCCAGATGTGGTAGGTCGATCGGTCGATCAGCAGCACCGTTTCCGGCCCTTGCCGCCGACCCAGTGCGCGGCCAAGGCGAGACGCCAGTTCCACGCCGCCCGCACCGCCGCCGATGATGACGATTCCGGTGTCCATGCCGATCTCCGAAGCCCGCCGGCCAGTGTAGCCGCGCCGGCAGGCCCGCATGGAAAAAAAGCCCGTTGCGGACACGGCGGCGAAGGAATCCTGCCGATACAATCGCCGGCGTGACCGAAACCCACGCCGACCACGAGATCACGCACCTCATCGCCGCCTGGCGAGGCGGCGACGGCAACGCGCGCGAAGCGCTGATGCAGCGCGTCTACGCCAATGTGCGCGCGATCGCCGCGCAGTCGCTGCGCGCGATGCCGGGTGCGACACTCAGCGCGACGGACCTCGCACACGAGGCACTGCTGCGCCTGCTCGGCAGCGAGCTGGGCTGGACCGACCGCAGCCACTTCTTCCACGTCGCCGCGCAGGCGACACGGCAGGTGCTGGTGGATGCGGCGCGACGGCGACTGGCCGACAAGCGCGGCGGCGGCGTGCAACGCGTGGAACTGGACGAGGCGCACTCGTTGGCCTCGCCCGAGAGCGACGAGCAGTTGCTGCGCATCGACGACGCCCTGCGCGACCTCGCGATGAGCGATGCCCGCCGCGCGCAGACGATCGAGCTGGTCTACTTCGGCGGCCTCAGCCGGCCCGAGGTCGCGGCGGCGCTGGACGTGTCCGAAGGCACCGTCGACCGCGACCTGCGCCTCGCGCGTGCCTGGCTGAAGACGGCGCTGCAGGCGTGAACACGCCCTTCCTCGACCGGTACGCCGACGACTTCGAGCGGTTGCGCAATCTAGGTGCGGCGGAACGCGAAGCCGCACTCGCCGCGCTGCAAATCGACGACAGCGAGCGCGCGACCTTGCGCCGCCTGCTCGACGCCGATACCGATGCCGACGACCCGCTGGCCAGCGCGCTCGGCGCCGGCGCGGCGCGACTGGCCACGCCGCGCGATGAGCGCCTCGGCGCCTACCGGCTGCTGCGCGAGCTTGGCGCCGGCGGCATGGGCACGGTGTTCCTGGCCGAGCGCGTCGACGGCGGTTTCACTCAGCGCGTCGCGATCAAGCTGCTGCGCGGATTCCCGACCGCCGATGGCCTGCGCCGGCTGCGCCGCGAGCGCCAGATTCTCGCCGGCCTCGATCACCCGCACATCGCGCACCTGCTGGACGGCGGCGAAACCACCGACGGCCAGCCGTGGCTTGCGCTGGAGTACGTCGATGGCCTGCCCCTGCTTGACTACGCCGCACGCCATGCGCCGCGGCTGCACGATCGCCTTGCGTTGTTCGACGCCATGCTCGACGCGGTGGCGCACGCACATCGGCACCTCGTCATCCATCGCGACCTGAAGCCCGCCAACGTGCTGGTGAATGCGTCCGGCGAGGTCAAACTGCTCGACTTCGGCATCGCGCGGCTCGTCGATGGCGACAGCGCCGATGCAGCCGAAACCTCCACGCGCGTGTTCAGCCTCGGCTATGCCAGCCCGGAGCAGCGCGGCGGGCGCGCGATCACGACCGCAAGCGACATCTACAGCCTCGGCGTCCTGCTCCGCGAGCTGGTCGGCGATCCGTCGAAACTCCATTCGCCGCTGCCGCTCGACGCGGAGCTGTCCGGCATCGTCGCCAAGGCCACCGAAGAGGACCCGGCCAAACGCTACGCCAGCGCCGGCGAGTTCCGCGACGACCTCGACCGCTACCGCGACGGCCGCCCGGTGCGCGCATCGCGCATGACGCGCGCCTATCGCCTGCGCAAGTTCGTCGGCCGGCATCGCCTCGGCGTTGCCGCGACGGTCGCCGCGGCACTGGTGCTGGCGGCGTTCGTCTGGCGCCTCGACCGCGAGCGCAACCGCGCGCTGGAGGCTGAAGTCGTCGCGCAGCAGGCGCAGGTGGCCTCCGAACGCGACGCTGCCAGTGCGCGGTCGGCGCTGGCCTTTCTGACCGATACGCTGTCGGCCGCCGCGCCGGAGAACGCGCTCAGCAAGACCGTCGGCGTGCGCGAACTGGTCGACAAGGCGAGGGAAAGGCTCGATGACGGAACGCTCGATCCGGCCGTCGCCCGGTCGATGCAGCGCCTGCTCGGCCGCCTCTACGATTCGCTCGGCGACAAGCAGGCGTCGGTGGAGCAGTTCCAGCGCGGCCTCGACGGCATTGCTCCGCTGAACCGGGCGCAGGCGCTCGATGCCGCGCAGGATTTCGACCAGCTCGGCAACCTGCTCGGCATCCTCGACCGCTCCGCCGAAGCGCGCGCGGCGATCGACAAGGCCGCGGCCCTGCGCGACCGTTTCGCGCCCGGCGATGCGTTGGCGCGCGCGTGGAACCTGACCTCGCTCGCGATCTGGTACAGCAATTCCGGCGAAGGCGCGAAGGCGATTCCGCTGCTGCGCGAGGTGTTGCAGTCGCCGGCCCAGGGCATCCCGTTGCCGGCGGAGCTTGAGCTGCGGGCGACCGTGTTCCTCGCCTCGCAACTGACCACGAACGGCGACTGCGAGGAGTCCGTGGCCGTGACCGAACGCGGACTCTCGCGCCTGGTCGATGGCGATCCGCGCGGATCGAATCGGCGCTGGCTGCTGCGCTCGCGCGCGTCCGCGCTGCGCGCCTGCGGACGCCCGGCGGAAGCGGAAGCCGCGCTGCGCGAACTCATCGCGCTGCAGGAACAGATCGTCGGCAAGGACAGCATGCCGATGCTGCAGCTTTCCAACGAGCTGGCGCTCGCACTGAAGGAACAGGGCCGCTTCCGCGACGCGGCAAAGCTGCTCGAAGCCACGCGCATTCCGGACGACGAAGGCCCGTACAACCGCGCCGTGCTGACCGCGAACCTCGCCCTGACCTTCGAGGACGTCGGCGACTACCCGCGCGCCGAGCACCTGCTGGCGCAAGCCTTGGCTTTGTTCGACAAGGCCGGTCTGGAGCGGGACAACGACGGACGCCGCGGGATCGCGCGGCTGGCAGCGCGCGCGCAAGGCCTCGGCGGACAGCCGGCGAAGGCGGCGCTGGCGCTGGCGGATCTGCGCGAGCGGGCACGCCGCATCGATGGCGAGGATTCGTCCGAATACGCCAATACCAGCTATCAGCTGGCGCTGGCGCAGCAGCGCGCGGGCAAGGCCGACCAGGCGTTGCCGGTGCTCGACGAGGCCGCGCGTATCTGGGCGCACAAGCTGCCGCCCAAACACAAGAACTTCGCCCTGCTGCGTCGCCTGCGCGCGGCCATCGCCATCGATCGCGGCGAACTGGCACTCGCAGACGGCGAACTTGCCAGCGCGCTGAACCAGCTGCGCGCGGCGACCGCGCCGGCCTGCGACATCGCCATGGTGCAGGCCGAGCAGGCCGGCTTGCGGCTGCGGCAAGGGCGGCGCGGCGAAGCGCGCGAACTGCTCGCCACGGCCCTGCCGGTGCTGCGCGACGCCTTCCTGCCGACCCAGGTTTCGCTGGCCCAGGCCGAGCGCACCGCGGCGCAACTCGGAAGCCGCTGATGACGGCCGGCACGCTTCCTCCGCGCGCCAGCGCACGGCCCGATCTCCTGCAACGGCTGGCCGCCGACCGCGCCCGCCGCGAGCAGCAGAACCTGCTGCGCCGCGTGCGCAGCATCGTGCCGGGCGAAGGCGCGCGGATCGTGCGGGACGGGCGCTGCCTGCTCGATTTCGCCAGCAACGACTATCTCGGCCTTGCGCGTCATCCGCAGCTGGTCGAGGCGCTGGTCCGCGCCGCGCGGGCGGGCGGCGTCGGCGCCGGTGCGGCGCATCTGCTCGGCGGCCATCGCGACGAGCACACGCAGCTGGAGGAAGTCCTCGCACGCTGGACCGGACGCGAGCGCGCGCTGCTGTTCTCGACCGGCTGGATGGCCAACCTCGGCGCGATCGGCGGCCTCACCGGCAGCGGCGACCTCTGCGTGCAGGACAAGCTCAACCACGCCAGCCTGATCGATGCGGTGCGCCTGGCCGGCGGCACGCTGAAGCGTTACCGGCATGGCGACGTCGCCAGCGCCGCGCGCCAGCTGGACACCGCGCCCGAAGCGGCCGCGCTACTGGTGACCGACGGCGTGTTCAGCATGGACGGCGACATCGCGCCGCTCGGCGATCTGGCCGCGCTATGCCGTGCGCAGGGTGCCACGCTGATGGTCGACGACGCGCACGGAATCGGTGTGCTCGGCGCCGACGGCGCAGGCAGCGTCGCCGAGGCCGCGCTGGGCCAGGATGAGGTGCCGCTGCTGATGGGCACGCTGGGCAAGGCGCTGGGCACCTTCGGCGCCTTCGTCGCCGGCAGCCACACGCTGATCGACGGCCTCGTGCAGACCGCGCGCAGTTTCATCTACACCACGGCGATGCCGCCGGCGTTGGCCGCCGCGACCTGCGCCGCGATCGACATCGCCCGCTTCGAAGGCTGGCGCCGCGATCGGCTGGCACGCCTGATCGCGCATTTCCGCAATGGCGCGCAGACGCGCGGCATCGCGCTGATGGATTCGCGCACGCCGATCCAGCCGGTGCCGGTCGGTGACAGCGCCGCCGCCATGGCCGTGTCGGCGCGCCTGGCCGATACCGGTTTCCACATTCCGGCGGTACGGCCGCCGACGGTGCCGGCCGGACAGGCGCGCCTGCGCCTGACCTTGTCGGCCCTGCACGACGAGTCGGACATCGAGCGCCTGCTCGACGCACTCGCCTGCGCCCTTCCGCCCCCGCAACACGATCCGGACTGAAACCGATTTCATGCATATCGACGTACAAGGCAGCGGACCGGATCTGGTCCTTATCCACGGCTGGGCCATGCACGGCGGCGTCTTCGCGCCACTGCTGGAACGGCTCCTGCCGCATTTCCGCGTGCACCGGGTCGACCTGCCCGGCCATGGCCGAAGTCGCGCGCAAACGCGGCTCGATGCGGCCGAATGCGCGCAACGCATCGCGGCGCGCACGCCTCCGGCGATCTGGGTCGGCTGGTCGCTCGGCGGCACGGTCGCCCTGCATGCGGCACTCGACCACG
>JASLGB010000203.1 GCA_030150315.1 Dokdonella sp.
CGTCAACGAGGGGCGCCGCTTCCACGCCGACCTGCGCATCCGCAACGGCCGCATCGACCAGATCGCCCCGCAGCTGCCCGTGCGCGCCGGAGAGACCGTGCTCGATGCCGGCGGACGCTGGCTGCTGCCGGGCATGATCGACGACCAGGTGCACTTCCGCGAACCGGGGATGACGCAGAAGGCCGACATCGCCAGCGAATCGCGCGCCTGCGCCGCCGGCGGCATCACCAGCTTCATGGAGATGCCGAACACGAAGCCGCCGGCGACGAACCGCGACGCGCTGGAGGCCAAGTACGCCCGCGCCGCGGAGGTCTCGCGCGTGAACTACGCGTTCTACCTCGGCGCCACCAACGACAATCTCGCCGACATCCAGGCACTCGACCCGAAGGCCGCGCCCGGCATCAAGGTGTTCATGGGCGCGTCCACCGGCAACATGCTCGTCGACAACCCGGACATCCTCGACGCGATCTTCCGCGACGCGCCGGTGCCGATCATCACGCACTGCGAAGACACGCCGATGATCAGCGCCAACGAGGAGGCGGCCCGCGCCCGCTGGGGCGACGACATCCCGATTGCGCAGCATCCGCTGATCCGCTCGCGCGAGGCGTGCATGAAGTCGACCGAGCTGGCGCTCTCGCTGGCGCGCAAGCACGGTACGCGCCTGCATGTGCTGCACATCTCCACCGCCGAGGAATGTGCGCTGTTCGAGCCCGGCCCGATCTCCGGCAAGCGCATCACCGCGGAAACCTGCGTGCACTTCCTGCACTTCTGTTCCGACGATTACGCGCGCCTCGGCAAGCTGATCAAGTGCAACCCCGCGATCAATGACGCGCACGACCGCGAAACGATCACGCGCGCGCTGGCCGAAGGCCGCATCGACGTGCTGGCGACCGACCACGCGCCGCATCTGGCCACCGAAAAATCTAACCAGTATCCGCGCGCACCGTCCGGCCTGCCGCTGGTGCAGTACGCGCTGCAATGCGCGCTGGAGCGCGTGTTCGATGGCGCGCTGACACTGGAGCGCCTGGTCGAGGCGGCGATGCATGCACCGGCGCAGCTGTTCAATGTGCACGAACGCGGCTACCTGCGCGAAGGCTTCCACGCCGATCTGGTACTGGTCGATCCGAACAGGCCGCATGCCGTGACCGCAGCCGAAGTGCTGTCGAAGTGCTCGTGGACGCCGTTCGAAGGCAGCACCTTCCGCTCCAGCATCGCGGCCACCTTCGTCAATGGCCAGCTCGTATGGGACGGCGAGCGCATCGACGACCGCGTGCGCGGCCAGCGGCTGGAGTTCGCACGATGAGGGCGGTCGCGATGGCGGCAGGTGTCGCGCTGGCCCTGCTCGGCGCCACGGCCGTGCAAGCCGTGGCGTTTCCCGCGCAGGTGTCGCAAGGCGCACTCGTCGTGGCCAAGGTCGAGCCCGGCAGCGAGGTGACCTACGCCGGACGCAAGCTGCGCATCGCCCGCGATGGCGCGGTCGTGTTCGGCGTCGGCCGCGACGAGAAGGGCCCGGTTTCGGTCGAGGTACGCCGGCGCGACGGCCAGCGCCAGCGCGTGACGATCGACGTGGTGGCGCGCGACTGGCCCACCGAACGCATCGACGGCGTGCCGCCGAAGACGGTCGAGCCGCCACCGGAGATCGCCGAGCGCATCCGCCGCGAGCAGGCGCGCGTGGTCGCCGCGCGCGCCCGCGACGACGCGCGCAGCGATTTCGAGCAGGCCTTCATCTGGCCGGTCGGCGGGCGCATTTCCGGCCGCTTCGGCAACCAGCGCGTCTATGTCGTCAACGGCCGCGACAAGCCGGGCTCACCGCATTCGGGCATGGACATCGCCGCACCGGATGGCACTCCGGTGAAGGCGCCGGCCGCCGGCCTCGTCACCTTCGCCGACACCGGGCTGTATCTCACCGGCGGCACGCTGCTGATCGATCACGGGCACGGCGTCAGCTCCAATTTCCTGCACCTGTCGCGCATCGACGTGAAAGTCGGCGACCGCGTCGAACAAGGCCAGGTGGTCGGAGCGGTCGGCAAGACCGGCCGCGCGACAGGGCCGCACCTGCATTGGGGAATGAACTGGTTCGACGTGCGTGTCGATCCGCTGCTGCAGCTCGGCACTGCCACTCCACCGCCGCTCGCCCGCTGACGCCTGCGCAGCGCGACTCCAGCAGTTACCGGAAATCGGCAGCCGATGCGTAGCCGCCGTCCACACCCTTGGTTGCCACCGCCACCGCATCGTGCGGATGCAGGCTCTCGTGATGCGAGGCGCGCAGCCAGAAGTCGGCGATGCGCGGGTCGGCATCCAGCGCATGCTGCAGGCGTCGCGCGGCGTCTTCGCAGAACATCAGGTTCTGCCCGTTGGCCAGCGCAAAGGCCTGCTCGTCGGTGCGCTTGACCGCGGTCTGCACCGGCGTCTTCAGCACGCCCTCGATCAGATCGACCAGATCGGTCAGCGGGAAGTCGCGCTCGTTCGCCAGCCGCACCCGCACGCGCGCCGTGCTGCGCTGCGCGTGCGGCGTCGCGACGACGCCGGCCGGCGTGCCCAGCCACGCCAGCACCGCTTCACGGTCGAGCGGCACGGCGCCGTCGAAGTCGCGCGCGAACTGATCCTGGATCAACTGGCGCGACAGCGCCGCCGACGCCGGACAGGTGCTGGAATAACGCACGTCGATCATCGCCTCGGCATCAAATCCGGCGCCGTCCAGCTGCGCGACGATCTCGACCGGATACGCTCGCCAGCCGCTATGGCCGCTGGCGAGCGAAGTGCGCCGCACGAGGTGCTCGAAGCGAAGCGCAATGCGCGCGCGATCGGAAAGGCCTTCGTGCGAATCGATGAAGTCGCGCAACATCCGCTGCAGCGACGCGGGCGTCAGCCGTTCGCCGGACAAGTGGCGATCCAGATGCAGGTACAGACGCGACATGTGGATGCCGCGCGCGTCGGCGCGATGCAGGTTCACGAACGCCTCGACGCGGGCCGGCACACGCTGCGCCGGCTCGCCATCGGTGCCGACCAGCACGGCCATCTCGATGCCGTCCATGCCGACCCAGTCCAGCGCACCGGCCAGCTCCGGTCGCGCTTCGCTGGCGA
>JASLGB010000226.1 GCA_030150315.1 Dokdonella sp.
GGGAAGATCAGCCAGCTGAACACGCGCTCGCGGCCGGCATTGGCGACCGTCGGCTGGAAGCGCAGGTGCGACGCGGCGCTGGCGGCGACCTTGTCCAGGTCGCCTTCGGGCGCGACCTTCTGCACCTTGATCGTGCTGGTGCTGCCGTCCTTTTCGACCACAAATGACACCGTCGCGCAGCCCGGCTCCTGGAGGTTCTTGCCGTAGTTGGGCGCATCGGCCTGGACCGAGGAGTGATCCATGGCCCAGTACTGGGCCAACTTGTCGGCCACGACCACGCGCGGCGGCAGGGTGGATTGCGCGAAGGCTGCCGACGACACGGCGAGTGCAGCCAGCGGAAGGAGCGAGCGTTTCATGGCGATTCTCTTGCGAAGCCGGACGGTTCGGACTTGCATTGTAGGCGCGAATGCCTTGCGCCGAGCACGGCCCACGCCGGCTGTGGAAACGCACTGCGGCGCGCGGACTCGCGACACCGCGCAGCCGGCGGATTCGTCCGGTAAGGTTGCCGTCCCGACCGCAGCCGGACGATGCGCCCGCATCGCGGATCTTCTGCACGTTACAAGCCGCCCAGCCCCTCCGCCACGCCGTCCGTGCCGACCATCAGCAGCTTCAGCGTGTTCGTGCCGCCGAGCTTGCCGGTGTGGTCGCCAGTGGTCAGGATCACGCGGTCGCCGGCGGCGAGATGGCCCAGGTTGAACAGGTGCTGGATCGCCTCGCGCGCGGCCTGCGCCGGGCCGACGCCGTGCGGATCGAACTCGACCGGATGCACGTCGCGGTACAGCAGCATGCGGCAGCGTGCCGAGGTGCTGCGCGACAGGGCGTAGATCGGCACCGCCGAGCGATAGCGCGACAGCCATTGCGCGGTCGCGCCCGACTCGGTCAAGGCCACCAGCGCCCGCGCGCCGACGCGATCGGCAAGGAACATCGCGGCCAGCGCGATCGCCTGATCCGTGCGCTCGGGCCGGTCGCTGCCGTAGTACAGGTCTTCCTTCGGTTCGAACTGGCGCTCGGCACCAAGACAGACGCGGCGCATCGCGGCCACCGCCTTGTCCGGGTGTTTTCCGGCCGCGGTTTCCTGCGACAGCATGACCGCGTCGGTGCCGTCGATGACCGCGTTGGCGACGTCGAGCACTTCGGCGCGAGTCGGAATCGGCGACTCCACCATCGACTGCATCATCTGCGTGGCGGTGATGACCACGCGCTGATGCGCCAGCGCCTCGCGGATGATCTTCTTCTGCAGGCCGGGCAGCTCGGCATCGCCGATTTCCACGCCAAGATCGCCGCGCGCGACCATCACCGCGTCCGAGGCCTCGACGATGGAGGCGAGGTTCTCGATCGCCTCGGCACGCTCGATCTTCGCCACCAGCGCCGCCTCGCCGCCGGCCTCGCGCAGCAAGGTGCGCGCCTGCTCGATGTCTTCGGCGGTCTTGACGAAGGACACCGCCAGGAAGTCGGCGCCGATCGCGGCGGCCAGCTTGATGTCGGCGCGATCCTTGTCCGACAGCGCGGCAACCGTCAGGCCGCCGCCGAGCCGGTTGAGGCCCTTGCGGTCGGACAAGCGGCCGCCGCTCAGCACGCGGCAGTGCACCGCGTGCGCGGCCACGCTGACCACTTCGAACGAGATCAGGCCATCGTCGAGCAGCAGCACGTCGCCGGGTTTCACGTCCTTCCACAGGTCGTGGTAGCTCACGCCCACGCGATGCGCGTCGCCGGACGGCGCATCGGCGCGGCAGTCGAGCAGGAAGTCCTGCCCCGGTTGCAGTTGCACGGCGCCGTCGGCAAACCGCTCGACGCGGATCTTCGGCCCCTGCAGATCGACCAGAACGCCGACCTCGCGTCCAAGCTCCACCGCCGCTGCACGCACGGCCTCGGCGCGCGCGCGGTGATCGTCGTGCGTGCCGTGCGACAGGTTCAACCGCACCACGTCGACGCCTTCGGCCAGCAACTGCTTCAGCGCCCCGGGCCCATCGGTGGCAGGCCCCAAGGTGGCGATGATCTTGGTTCGTCGCAGCTGTTCCGGCACGGGCGAAACTCCAGTTGTCAGGGATATCGCGCGATCATACGCGACCGCTGTGCAACGCCGATGCGGGCCATTGCGATCCGCCGCAGGCGTCACAATGTCTTTTCAACCCTCTTCTCTCATCCACCAACGCAAGGAATCGAGCATGAGCATCAGCAAGATCGTCTACACCGCCACCGCCACCGCCAAGGGCGGCCGCGCCGGCCACGTGAAGAGCAGCGACGGCGTCATCGACATCGATCTCAAGGTGCCCAAGGAAATGGGCGGCCCGGGCGGCGCGGCCAGCAATCCGGAGCAGCTGTTCGCAGCCGGCTACGCGGCCTGCTTCGAGGGCGCGGTGCGCTTCGTCGCCAGCCAGAAGAACGTCGCGATTCCGGCCGACGCCAGCGTCACCGGCCACGTCGGCATCGGCCCGCGCGAGCCGACCGGCTTCGGCATTGCCGTGCAGCTGGACGTGCATCTGCCCGGACTCGATCCGGCCGTGGCGCAGGATCTCGTCGATACCGCGCACCGCGATATCTGCCCGTATTCGCATGCCACGCGCGGCAACGTGGACGTGACCATCAAACTGGTCTGATTCCGCCGCACAAGGATCGACGCCCTTTCCGCCGACATCGTGCGGAAAGGGCGTCGGTTCGTTGCAGGGTTTCGACCGGCGAGCCTGCGCCGTCGGCGCACGCGCCTGACGAGACCCACGCCTGACGAGACCCACGCCTGACAGCACGCGCCGCGGCGAGTCGCCGGTTCAATGCCCGCGCAGGGACTCCGACGAAACCGCCTCGCTGCGGTCACGCGCGAGCGCGGGGAGCAGGTCGGCCACGGCATCCACGATGGCATCGGCACCAGCGTCAGCCAACTCCTGCCGACTGCCGAAGCCCCAGGTCACGCCAACCGCACGCACACCGTTCGCGTTCGCGCCTTCGATGTCGAAATGGCGGTCGCCGATCATCACCGCGTCACGCGCATCCACGCCGAAATCCGCCAGGGCCTGCGCGATCATCGTCGCCTTCTCGCTGCGCGCGCTCTCCGGCGCGGGCGCATAGACGCGCGCGAAGCGATCGCCAAACGGCAGATGATCGACGATGCGCAGGGCGTGCTCGGCGGTCTTGGCCGTAACCACCGCGAGTGTCGATCCGCGCCCGGCGAGCGCCTCGATCGCCTGCGCGATACCGGGATAGATTTCGTGCTCGCGCCAGCCGACCGCGCTGAAACGCTCGTGGTACAGCTCGACCGCGCGCTCGACGCGTTGCGGGTCATCGCCCAGCACGCGCGGAAACGTCACGCGCAACGGCGGACCGATCCAGGTACGCAGCTCCTCGCGCGATGGCACGGCTGCGCCCAGCGTGCGCAGCGCGTACTCGATCGTGTGCACGATGCCGATCTCGGAATCGATCAGCGTGCCATCCAGGTCGAACAGGACGGCCTTCACGATGCCGTCCCGATTCCGCGCTCAGCAGCGCCGTTGCGCATCGCCATTCAGGAACGCGCCTTCAACGCGGTGACCGCCGGCAACTCCTTGCCTTCGAGGAATTCGAGGAAGGCACCGCCGCCGGTCGAGATGTAGGACACCTTTTCCGCAACGCCATACTTTTCGATCGCCGCCAGCGTGTCGCCGCCGCCGGCGATCGAGAACGCCTCCGACGCCGCGATCGCGCGCGCCAGCGTCTCGGTGCCCTTGCCGAACGCATCGAACTCGAACACGCCGACCGGGCCGTTCCAGACCACGGTGCCGGCCTTCGCGATCAGCGCCGCATAGGCCTGCGCCGTCTCGGGGCCGATGTCGAGGATCATGTCGCCGTCGGCCACGTCGCCCACCGTCTTCACCGTCGCCGGCGCGTCCGCCGCGAATGCCGGCGCCACCACCACGTCGGTCGGAACCGGCACGTCGGCACCGCGCGCCTTCGCCTCGGCGATGATCTTCTTGGCCGTGTCGATCAGGTCGGTTTCGACCAACGACTTGCCGATCGGATGGCCGGCCGCGGCGATGAAGGTATTGGCAATGCCGCCGCCGACGATCAGCTGGTCGACCTTGCCGACCAGGGTTTCCAGCAGCGCCAGCTTGGTCGATACCTTGGAGCCGGCGACGATCGCCAGCAGCGGGCGCGCCGGGTGCTCCAGCGCCTTGGCCAGCGCGTCCAGCTCGGCCATCAGCAGCGGGCCGCCACAGGCGACCTTGGCGAAACGGATCGCACCGTGCGTGGACGCCTGCGCGCGGTGCGCCGTGCCGAACGCATCCATCACATACACGTCGCACAACGCGGCGTACTTCTTCGACAGGCCCTCGTCGTCCTTGGCCTCGCCGACGTTCATGCGGCAGTTTTCGAGCAGCACCAGTTGGCCGGGCTGCACGTCCACGCCATCGACCCAGTCACGCACCAGCGGCACGTCGCGCCCCAGCAGTTCGCCGAGGCGCACAGCGACCGGCGCCAGCGAGTCTTCTGCCGTCCACTGACCTTCCTGCGGACGACCCAGATGCGAGGTGACCATCACCGCCGCGCCCTTCTCCAGCGCCAGCCGGATCGTCGGCAGCGCCGCCAGAATGCGCGTTTCCGAGGTGATGCGACCATGGTCGATCGGCACGTTCAGGTCTTCGCGGATCAGCACGCGCTTGCCGGCCAGGTCGAGATCGCTCATGCGCAACACGGACATCGGAAACTCCCAGAAAGAAAGTGGCATTGCAGCCCGCCATTACAGCCGCTGGCCGATGGCGGTGCAATGGCCGCCGTTGACGCACCGGCCCGTCATGCCACGCAAGAAGCACGCCGGCACGCAGAGCGCGACACACAGGCACTGACACGGGCTATCCGGCGAGCCGGCAACAGCTGCTGCGCCACGCACGCGGCGCGCCGGCGCCCGTCCAACATCGCGCCCGTCCGATCCGCCTCGAACGGCAGCGCACGCCTCTATTTACGACGGCACCAAGACCGCTTAGAATGCGCGCCCCTTGCTGCCCCGCACCCGCACCGCCGGGATGGCTGCACACGCTGGCGCAAGGACGTAGAATTCGCAGTTCTGGCTATGTAGCTCAGCCGGTTAGAGCACAGCACTCATAATGCTGGGGTCGGTGGTTCGAGTCCACCCATAGCCACCATCCTGACCCCGCGACTTCGCGGGGTTTTTCGTTTCTGATCCCACGTTCCGTGCTGCCTTCTTTCACGCCCAT
>JASLGB010000037.1 GCA_030150315.1 Dokdonella sp.
ATCCAACCCGATGCCGTCGGCACCGGTTTCGGGTCATTCCCCACGATGGCCTGGACCTGCTGCTGCAGGGTCTCGCTCGACGGCAGGTAGTTGCCGTCACCTGCGTACTCGACCTGCAGCGCATGACTACCGACAGTCAGCGCGGCGATCGTGCAGCTCGCCGTACCGTCGCTGAGGGCGACCGATGAACAACCGGCGATCGGGCTTGCGCCATCGAAAAAGTCGATCGAACCCGTCGGCATCGGATTACCGGATGGCGGCGTCAATGCGGCGATCAGGGTGACCGTTTGACCCACCATGCTCGGATTGGGGCTGCTGGACAGACTCAAGCCCGCGCCAGCCGCGGAAACATGCAGTGGCACGGGTGCCGCCGCCGGCTGCGGTGCGGGGTAGTTCGCGTCGCCGCCATACTGCATGGTGATGGTGTGGTCGCCCGCTGCCAGCGCACTGGTGGAGCAGGTCGCCGCGAACGGAGCCGTGGCGGACAGGCCTTGGGCGTCGCAACCGATGGACTGGCCGTCGGCTTCGAAGCGTACCGAGCCGGTTGGCGCCAAGCCGGCGGGATCCAGGACCGTCACCGTCGCGGTGAAGGTGAGGCTTTCGCCGTAGATGCTCGACGCCATGCTGCCGACCAGCGTGCTGCCGGTCTGATTAGCGCCCGACAATTCGAAGTCCAGGCGGCAATCCTGGGTCAGGCTGGCAGTCACATAGCTGCGTGCATCGCTGGACAGCGTCCCGCCACACGCAGCCGGAATCGGCGTGACCGCCGTGATGAACCAGCCGCTGGCAGCGGTCACAGTCACCGGATCGCTGGCGCCATTGATTTCGCTGAAACCATAATGCGCCTCGCAGGAACTGCCTCCGGCGCTGCTGCAATTGGCGATCGCGCCGCTGCTCGGTGCCGGCGTCGCGGCAGCGTTGACACTGCCGCCGCCGCCAACCGTCGCCATCAGGGAAACCGTGCGCTGGCGTACTTCGATCGCACCGAGATCGCAGCCGCCGCCTTGCGGACGACTCACGCCGCGCTGGTCGACGTCTGCCGGCGCGATGCCGCACGTGGTCGGGTGGGCGGCATCGATCGCGATGCTGCCCTCGCCCGGCATCGCGGTCGGCAGGCCGTCCCCGTGATCTTGCGGCGCACCGAGCAGCGGATCGCCGGAAACAAGGTCCTGGCAATTGGCCTGCGCACCGGGACAGCCATCCTTCAGGACGCTGTTCTTGATCACCAGCTCCGCTCCCGCGGCGTTGGCAACGATTACTTCCGAGCCAGACCCCTCACTCCAGAGAATCGCGTCAGCGATGTCTGCGCTCGACACCGCGCCCCTTTCTGCAACGATGTTGACGGACCTCGCCCTGCCGCCAGGCGAGTGATTGCCCGTGAACGTGACGTTGCGGAACACCGGCATGGCAACACCTGCGGATTCGCTGCCCTGAATCCAGACGGCACCGTTTCCCGCCGTGTTGTCGATGAAACTGACATTCTCGATGACGGGGCTGGCCTCGCCCGCGAAGCCATACACCAGGATCGCGCTTCCTCCAAGGGAGGCAAAGTTTCCGCTGAAGGTACTCGCTCGAATCACGGGGTTGCTGCGGCCGCCGTTCTCACCTCGCAGGAAGAAACTGCCTCCCGCCCCGGTATTCCCGGCGACCCAGAGGCGGGAAAGCAGCGGATTGCAGGCGCGCCCGTTGGCGTCGCCGTTGCAGTAAAGCGCGCCCCCGACGAGCTGCGTGAGGAATGTGCGTCCCTTTCCGCCGGTAATGGCGAAGCCGTCGAGCACCGTGTCCTGTTGGATCGATCCGAGCGCCGTCGTGGCGTCGAACATCACGACGTTCCCCGAGTTGTTGCCGACGATGTCCGCGTGGCTGCGCGTCACGCCATCCGCGTCGACCACGTCATTGCCGTCGATGTCGCCGGACAACACAGTGCGGTTCGCGCCGGGATTGGCCTGACTGGCCGACGTCTCGGTGCCGACGAAGCCTCCGTGAACCTTGACTCCGGGTCGAATCGAGAAATGGGCATGGTCATCCGTGCCCGGGTCGGGTTTGTAGACACCCTTTGCGACCCAGATCTCGCTGCAGCTCGTATCGGCCAATGCCGATTGCAAGCCGGTATAGGCATTGGCCCAGTTGCTGCCGTCGTTCGCACCCGCCGCCTGTCGGTCAACATGACACCGTGCCGCCTGTGCGTCGGTATTCACGGCCATGCCCAGCAACAGCCCGGCCACAATCAGGAAACGGTTGAGATCCATGTTCGCTCGCTCACGGGTTCATTCCTTGGACCCCGGTGCGACGCCGACGATTCGGAGTCGCCCGACGGGGAGTTGTTCATTACGCGTAGAACAACGCCCGCGAGGATCATCCTCGGAAGAACAGTGATTGGCTTGAGTCGGACATCATCCGTCGACGGTGTCTCCGTGTACGGCGGCCGGCCCGCTCGTTCGGCGGCAAGAGCACCGCTGCCGCTCAGCGCGGCGTGTCGAGGAAATCCAGCGCCGCCTGCAGCATGCCGGCGCTGCCGGCGGCCAGCGCGCCCTCGTCGAGGAAGAACTTCGGCGAGTGGTTCGAAGGTGCCGTGGCCGGATCCTGCCCGGCCGGCGTCGCGCCGACGAAGAAGTACACGCTGGGCACGTTGATCGCGCGGCCGAAATGCGGGAAGTCCTCCGACGCGGTCCAGCGCGGCGATTCGCGCACATGGTCCTTGCCGAGCGCCGTCCCCAGGCTGGCACGCACGCGCTCGGTCAGCGCCGGATCGTTCACGTTGACCGGGTTGCTGCTGTCGGCCGAGAGCGGGATCTGTGCCTCCACCGTCGCCCCGTGCGCCGCGACGACGTGCTCGGCGATGCGCTTGAGGCTGGCCAGCGCCTGCTGGCGCATGCCTTCGTCGAAGGCGCGCACGGTGCCGTGCAGTTCCGCCTTGTCCGGCACGATGTTGAAGCGCTGGCCGCCATCGAACACGCCGAACGTGACCACGGCCGGCTCCTGGTTGATGTCCAGCTCGCGGCTGACGATGGTCTGCGAGGCGGTCACGATCTCGGCTGCGGTGACGATCGGATCGACACCTTTCCACGGCGTCGCGCCATGCGCCTGACGGCCATGCACGGTGATTCGGAACGTGTCGGAACTGGCCATCGTGCCGCCCGGCCGCAGCGCCACCGTGCCCACCGGCAGCGTGCTGACCACATGCATGCCGAAGATCGCATCCGGCTTGAAGTCGTTGAACACGCCTTCCTTGACCATCAGCGGAGCGCCGCCTTCCTCTCCGGGCGGGGCGCCTTCCTCGGCCGGCTGGAACACGAACATGACTTCGCCCGGCAGGTCCTTGCGCATCGCCGCCAGGGCGGCGGCGACGCCGAGTGTCATCGCAACGTGCGCGTCATGGCCGCAGGCGTGCATGACGCCTACTTCCTTGCCGAGGTATTCGCCCTTCGCCTTCGAGGCGAATGAAAGGTCCACTTCCTCGGTGACCGGCAGCGCATCCATGTCAGCGCGGATCGCCAGCTTCGGCCCCGGCTTGTCGCCCTTCAGCACGCCGACCACACCGGTATGCGCGATTCCCGTGCGCACCTCGTAGCCGAGTTTCCTGAGTTCCGCAGCGACCATCTTCGAGGTGCGCACCTCGCGGTTGGACAATTCCGGATGCTGGTGCAGGTCGCGGCGCCACGCGGTGATTTCAGGCAGCAGCGGCTGGATGCGTTGCGCGGCCGTCTCGGCACGAACAGCTGCAGGGAGGGCGAGCAGGATCGCGGCGGCGAGCAGAATCAGGCGCATGGGAGCATTCCGCAGGAAGGGATGGGACGCCTACGATAGCCCCGACCCGCCAGCGCGCCAAAACCGCGGCGCGCGATCGCGGCCGCGCCGCCGTCAGTGGGCCTCGAAGCCGTTCGCGAACAGGCGGTCGTGGTACGGCAGGCTCAGGCGCAGGAGGATGAATTCGGCGGGGCGAAGAGGCGCCACGCCGACCACGCAGTCGAGCCCGATGCCCACTTCGCTGCAGTGCACGAAATACGCCTGGGACGGCGTGCTGGAAGCGAAGGCGCCGCGCTGCCGGTACGCATCAAGGTAGTCCTGGATCAGCGCGCTCACCTCGGCCGCCGTCGGCGGCGTGGCGGAAACCGGCACCCACGACAGCGAACGCCGCATCGAGAACCCCAGCAGGCGCAGCAAGCGCGACACCGACACGTAGCGCCATTCCGGGTCCGTACTCGTGGTCCTCGCACCCCAGATCAGGATCTCGCCGGAACCCGCGACGCGGCGCAGCGGATTGACCCGCGCCTGCGCGAGCAGATCCAGATCGGAGTTGCCGAAGAGCTGCCGCAACGAGGTGCCGACGCTGGCGGACAATGCCGCACCGGTTCCGGCCGGCGCCTTGAAGACTCCCTGGTCGTGATCGATCCGGCTGAACACCCCGGCCACCGCGGCGGACGGCGGCATCGCAACGGAGGCGGAGCCGTCGGCCACGTCCAGCCACGGCGCGTACAACGCGGCATGCGCGGACGAGAACGCCTCGACGAAAGCGAGGAGCGTGCCCACGTCGCTGTCGCGCGGCGCATCGAGCACGGCGAAACGGTTGTCCGAGTCGCCCACCCGGTCGGACAGCGCGACCGCGATCGCCCGGTGCAGGTCCGGCGCGAGACCGGATTCAGCCAGCCCCGGCGCCGCCACGAGATCGACCGGCAAGGATGCCGTGGCAGCGAGCGCGTCGCGGTAGTGCTGCAGCGTGCTGCCGCGCGGGTCGGCCACATAGAGCACGCGGCCGCCGTTGGCGAAGAACAGGCGCGCGGCCTGATAGCCGTGGTCGGCGCCGGCATTGGCCAGTCGTCCATACACGGCCTGATAGGCCGCCAGGCTGCCAACCGCCACCGGCGGCGACACCGCGTGCGCCGTGCGCGCCACGAACAGGGTGGCGCCGAAGTAGTGGTCCTGAATCGGCGGCAGCGCGCCGAACGCCGGGGCCGATCCGCACAGCGCGGCGGCGAGCCCCATCAGAAGGCGGCAACGCCGCCACAAGACCGAGCGGAATCGAGACATCCTGTTCCCCGTTTGCTGCGGATACGCGACGGATGGTAACGGCAAGACAGGCACGCCGCACGGCGTTCCGCAGCCCAACCGCGTCGATCCGACGAAGCACCGGCCGAGGGCGTTGCGCGCGGGATTTCAGATTCCCAGCACCAGGTCGTCGGCTTCCACGCGATCGACGCGGATGCGGTTGGCGAACAGCGAGAACGCGAGCATGCCGGCCAATCCGTGCGCCTGTTGCACCCACGGCGGCAGCCACTGCGGCGGCGCAATCGTGCCGTCGTCGAAATACGGCTCAAGTGCGATCACGTCGCGCAGGGCGAGCTTGCCAGCGAACAGGTTGCGGCACAGTTTCATGCGCTGGTTCTTCAGCGCCCAGCGGAAGAACGTGTGCACCGACATCAGTCCGTGCAGGTAGACCGCGTCCTTGGTGAACGCGGCGCCACCGCTGGTCGGCACCCCGCGGAACACGCGCTGGGTCGAGGCAAAACTGTCCGCCTCGTTCTGGCCGGCGCCGAGGAAGAAGCGAAACACCTCGATGAAGTCCGCGCCGCGGATCGCCATGTCGATGGCAAGGATGCGCAGGCTGATGCGCTTCATGCGCGCGATGTCGATCGAGCCGGACATCAGCTCGGCGAACACGGCCAGCCCTTCCTGCGTGGCCGTGATGCGCGGCGAGGCGCGCGCCAGCGACTTCAGGTGCGGCTGCGCGCGGCCGTTGAGCGCCGTCAGCGAATGCACGAACGCTTCGTGGTTGAGCAGCTGCGCGCGGTCATAGGTGGTGAAGCGCGCGCTCGCGCTGAGCCGGATGCGCGTCGCGCCGGCGGCGGCCTTGGCGATCAGGTTCGGATCAGTCTCGACCTTGATCACGCCGTCGCCGAAGAACGCATCCAGCTGCTGCTGCAGGTCGGAACAGAGCGTATCGGCCGGCACATCGATCACGACTTCCTCCAGCGGCGCGTCGCTGGAGTACTCGTCGGCGATCTCGATGAAGTGACGCGCCGCGTCGAGGTTTGTCAGCGCCGCGCCGGGCACGCGGTCGCCGGGGCGTCCGTACAGTGCGGCCGAATGCACGGTCAGCGCGGGCGAGCCGACCGCATCGAGCAATTCGGTGGCCACGCGCCAGGATTCGGCGGTGCGCTGGACCAGATCGCCGAGCGGATGCGCGACATCGGCCGCCGCCGAGATCGCCGCCAGCTCCTGGCGTGCCTCGGCGAAATCGAAACGCGGATAGTCGATCCGCGGCAGGGTCGCCTGTCCGCGCTTCCATGCGCAAAGAAAGTCGCGTTCGCTCGATGCCGGCCAGCTCAGCGAATCGAGCAGGCGGATGCCGCGCGTCGCCTCGACAAGGCGGCGGTCGAGTTCGGCATGGCGTTCGATCGCATCGGACATCGCGCGCTGATCCTGCGTGGTGCAGTGCAGAACCATAGCAGAGCGTGATGCTTGCTATGGTGACCCGGCGGCGTCCATGCCGCCCCCTGTCTTTGGAGATTCCCGATGTTTCCTGTCACTTCCCGTCCGCTGCCCCGCCTCGCGCCGCTCGCTGCCGCGCTGGCACTGGCAGTCATCGGCAGCACGACTGCCTCGGCGCACGCGGCCGACGCCTACGCAATGCGGCTCGCGCAGCGTCAGCTTCAGGACCGCGATGCCACACCGGCAGCCGTTGCCGAACCCGCACCGTCCCGCGCCACTCTGGCAGTGACCAGCTGCGCCGACGATGCCGATCCGGGCACCTTGCGCAACGTGATCGCCAACGCCGCCGAAGGCGACGTCATCGACCTCAGCGCGCTGACCTGCGCCACCATCACGCTGACGCAGGGCGAGATCAACCTTGGCGTGTACGGCCCGCACCAGATTCACGACCTCAGCCTGATCGGCCCCGGACGCGATGCGCTGGCCATCGACGCGAACGGCGGCCGCGGCTTCGTGCACGGCGATTTCCAGATCGGCCGCGGCACACTCGCGATGAGCGACTTGACCATCCGCAACGGCATCTACACGCACGGCCTCTCCAGCTGCCTCGATTCGTCCGGCAACGTCGTGCTCGAGCGCGTCACCATCACCGACTGCCACGCCAGCAACGGCGGCCCGATCACCTTTGGCGGCGCCGTCGCGGTGTCCGGCAAGCTCACGATGCGCTCCAGCACGATCAGCGATTCGAGCAGCACCGCGGCAGGCAACAACGTCGCCTTCGGCGGCGGCGCCTACGTTATGGGCGATGCCGAACTGATCGACAGCACCATCAGCGGCAACCGCGTGACGGCGGCCGTCGGCAGTGCCGATGACGGCTACTACCTGACCGGCGGCGGCGGCCTGTATGTGCGCGGCAATCTCACGCTCACGCGCAGCACCGTTTCCGGCAATCGCGTCGAAGCAACGAACGTCGTCGACGGCGCGATCGGCGGCGGCGTGTTCGTGCGCGGCCGCACGCTCATCGACGCGTCGACGCTCGACAACAACCTCGCCGACGGCAGCGGCGGCGGACTGTTCAAGGCGGTATTCAGCATCTGGGGCGATCCGCCTCCGCCGCAGGACACCTACGTCGAGATCGTCAACAGCACGATCGCCGACAACCGCTCCGGCAACGGCGGCGGACTGGCCAGCTCGCGCCCGGTGAAGCTGTCCAACAGCACGGTGGCCGGCAACCAGGCCGACGCGCGCGGTGGCGGCCTGTGGTTCCTTCTCAACGACATCGGCGGTGCCGACGGAACGCTGGCCCTGCAAAGCACGATCCTCGCCGACAACGGCGCCGCCACCACCGACAACGACCTCGACACCAATGGCACCATCGCGGTCGACGGCGCCTCCAACCTCGTGCGCGTCGCGGCCGCCGGCATCAGCCTGCCGGCCGACACGCTCGCGGCCGACCCGCAGCTTTTCCCGCTGTCCTGGAACGGCGGCGGCACGCGCACGATGGCTCTCGGCGCCACCAGCCCTGCGCTGGATGCGGGCAACAACGATGCCGCGCTCGCGCACGACCAGCGCGGCGAACACTTCGCGCGCAGCTCCGGCGCCGGCACCGACATCGGCGCGTTCGAGGCGCAACGCGGCAACGACGACGACACGATCTTCAAGGACGGCTTCGACGGCGCCGCCTCGACCGCGCCGGTCGAATACGCCTACGACGACGGCGACGCCACCGCCGACGGCGGCAACATCGGGCCGCCATCCTCGTTCAGCCCGGACATGCTGTGGGGCAACTACTACACGGTGCAGCCGGGCGGCGAATTCATCACCCGCATCTCGATCGCGTTCGGGCCGACCTTCCCCTCGCTGTCGGCGGCCAATCCGGTCACGTTCTGGCTGCTGCAGGACGACGACGCGGACGGCGATCCGACCAATGCGCACGCGGTCGCCAGCGTGCAGGGCGTGCCGGATGTGTTCAACGACAACTTCTTCAGTGTCGATATCCCGCCGACCTGGGTGCAGGGCGCCATCTTCGTCGGCGCCAGCGCCAAGCTGGCCGGTGGCCAGGATCGCCCCGCGCGCATCGACGGCGCCGGCCCGCAGGACACGTCGTGGTTCTTCTATGCGCCGGACATCCCGACCGTGATCAACGATCTGGCGTCGGCGCCGTATGCCGTGCGCATGGACGTGGCGCCGGTGGCGCGGCGCGGAACCTTCATGGTGCGTGCGCAGGGACAGGCGACGCCGTGAGGAAACGCGGTTCCGCGCGAGGGCGCGCGGAACCGCTTCAACGCCATTCGTTCAACGCCGCTCGAACTTCTCGTCGAGCCGCTTGCCGGGCGCCTTGCGCAGCACATGTGATTCGCCGCGCTTGCGCATGCGCGCCTCCAGCACATCGGCGGCGGCGGCCAGTTCGTCGCGCAGCTTGCGGTAGTTCTGCCAGCGCGCGGGGTCGAGCTGGCCCTCGTCCAGCGCCGCGCGGATCGCGCAGCCGGGTTCGCCCACGTGCGCGCAATCGCCGAAGCGGCACGCCTGCGCCAACTCGTCGATGTCGGCGAACTGGCCTTCGTCGATTTCCTCGTCGCCGGTGAGTTTCAGTTCGCGCATGCCCGGCGTATCGATCAGGCAGGAACCGTCCGGCAGCGACAGCAGCGCGCGATGCGTGGTCGTGTGCCGGCCGCGGCTGTCGCGCTCGCGCACGGCGCCGGTGGCCTGGCGCGATTCGCCGAGCAGGGTATTGGTCAGCGTCGACTTTCCCGCGCCGGAAGACCCGACCAGCACCGCGCTGCGTCCAGGGCCGAGCCAGCGCAGCAGCGGCGCGACGCTGTCGGCAGACTTGGCATTGACCGCGACGACATCGACCGCCTCGGTCAGGCGCTGGCGCAACTCGGCGGCGGCCGACTCGGCCTCGTCGCTCTGGTCGGCCTTGGTCAGCACGACCACCGACGTGGCACCGCTGCCCTGGATCAGCACGAGGTAACGCTCGATGCGCGCCGGATTGAAGTCGCCGTCGAGGCCGACCAGCACGAATACCGTATCGACGTTGGTCGCGATCAACTGCCGACGATGGCTTTCCCCGGCCGCGCCACGCTTGAGCTCGCTGGTGCGCGGCAAGATCCGCTCGATCGTCGGCGGCTTGCCGGGCAGGACCACGACGAAATCGCCGACCGCGGGTCGGTCGACCGGATCGACGTCGCGCCGCAGGAAGCGCGCGGCAGGCTGCGCGTTGAACACGCGCTCGCCATCGTGGAGTTCGTAGCCGGCGCGATGCTGCGCGACGACGCGCGCAAGAAAGCGCGGAGACTCGACCGGCTCGGCGAGCGCGCGGTCGCGCCAGCCGATGCGGGTCAGGGGCGTTTCGACATCGGGGGTCGTCTGCATCGGCGGATTCTATCCGCCCAAGCGGTCGCGGCAACGGTGGGGTTGCGATCGTCCCGTCGGCCGCTGTACCAGCCCATGTTCCGGATGCGGGGGCGCGGCCGCGCTGCTAGGATGGCGCGCTTTCCTTTCGCCGGAAAATCGATGCAGCAGCAAGCGGTTGCGGTCAGTGCACGACTGACCCAGGTGCGTTACGACATCCGCGGCCCGCTCAACCGCCGCGCGCATGAAATGGAATCGGCCGGTCACCGCATCCTGCGGCTCAACATCGGCAACCCCGGATTGTTCGGTTTCCAGGTGCCGCCACCGCTGCGCGAGGCGATCGCCGCGCACCTGACGGACAGCGAGGCGTATTGCCACCAGCAGGGGTTGACCGAGGCGCGCGAGGCCGTCGCCGCACAGCAGCGTCGCCACGGAGTCGACGCGGCCGCCGAGCGCGTGTTCGTCGGCAACGGCGTCAGCGAGCTGATCGGCCTGACCTTGACCGCCTTGCTCGACGCCGGCGACGAGGTGCTGCTGCCGGCGCCGGACTATCCGTTGTGGACCGCGGCAACACGTCTCAACGGCGGCGTCCCGGTGCATTACGCGTGCCCGCCGCAGCGCGCGCACCTGCCAGACCCGGACGAGATCGAGGCATGCATCACGCCGCGCACGAAAGCGCTGGTCGTGATCAATCCGAACAACCCGACCGGCGCGGTGTATCCGCGCGAGATCCTGCAGGCACTGGTCGCGATCGCCGAACGGCACGGTCTGATCCTGCTCAGCGATGAGATCTACGACCGCGTGCTGTACGACGACGCGCAGTTCCAGCCACTCGCGCCACTGGCCGGCGAGGTTCCGTGCATCAGCTACGGCGGTCTGTCGAAAGTGCATCTGGCCTGCGGCTACCGCGTTGGCTGGCTGTCGCTGAGCGGCAACGCGAAGCGCATCCAGCCGCTGGCGCAGGCCTTGGACCTGCTTGCCTCGATGCGTCTGTGCAGCAACGTGACCGCGCAGTGGGCGGTCAAGCCGGCACTGGAAGGCACCGACACGATCAGCGCGCTGACCCGCCCGGGCGGGCGTCTGCACGCGGCGCGCGCGGCGATCCTCGACGGCGTCGCGCGCAGCCAGTTCCTGCGCATGACCGCGCCGCAGGGCGCGCTCTACGCCTTCCCCGGCGTCGATCCCGAGCGCCTGCCCGGTTTCGACGACGATGCCTTCGCGATGGATCTGCTGCAGAACGAAAGCATCATCCTGGTGCCTGGCTCCAGCTTCAACATCGCCGCACGCAACCATTTCCGGCTGACCATGCTGCCGCAGGCCGATGTCCTCGCCGAGGCCATGTCGGCGATCGAGCGCGAACTCCAGCGCACGGCGGAAGCAACCAGCCGCCGCGTAGCCTGAGGCAGCAGCGGGCGTCGCAAGCCGCCGTCTGCTGCCGGCGCTTTCGCTTCGGACTTTCGCTTCGGACTTTCGCGCGCCGACCGTCGCCAGCTGACTGTTTCGGGCTGACTGTCGCGCGCTGGCCGTTTCGCACCGGCTGCTTCGCACTCTCTGTCCCGCCGCACGCCGATCATCGGCACGGCGCTCCGGCGCCGACTGCGCCGTCACGACCTCGTGCGTGCCCTCGCTGCCCTGCCGATTCGGTGATGAGCTCCTGCGGGTGAGCCGATTTCCGCTTCTTTGTCGCCTGTGGTTCAGACCCTTCCCTCCACAGGAAACCCCGAGCATGAGTCCTTCTTCGCTGATGGCGCGCCGCAGCGCCTGGACGATCGCGGCGGCGATTTCGATCGCGCTGCACGGCAACGGCGCGCCGGCCGCCGAAAGCGCAGTGCCCGCGTTCGAACCGATGGTGCCGTCGACGCATTTGCCGCCACGCCCGTCGCCTGCGGCCTGGTCCGGTCAGTGGCACGACGGTGCCGCGCACGCCGCGGCGCACTGGCAGCTGTCCACCGAGGCAGCCGCGGACGAGGTGGCATGCAGCGCGCCGCCGGCCGACTACCGCGCCGGCAACGATCGGGGCATGTCGCCCGAGACAAACCGCTCGAGCTCGCCGCCGCGCCTGGAGCTGCGCTTGCAGCAGGCGCGGTTCGACCCGCAAGCCGAGGCACCGCCGGTGGTGCCGGCGCTGGCCGGCTACAGCCGCGGCAGCGGCGACCGCGACTATCACCTGCTCCAGTTCCATGGCCCGCTGCGCGCCGAATGGCGCAAGGAACTGGAGCGCCGTGGCCTCGAGATCATCGACTACGTGCCCGATTTTGCGTGGCTGGTACGCGCCGACACGCGCGCCGTTTCGTCCTTGCAGGACTGGCCGGCCATGCGCTGGTCCGGTCGCTTCCTGCCAGCCTGGCGCCTGTCCGGCGACCTGGTCGATGCCGCACTGTCGCCGAAGGCCGGTGCACCGCAGCGATACCTCGTGCGCAGCTTCGCCGGCGAGCCAGCCGATGCCTTGCTGAACGCCCTGCGCGGCGCCCACATCGGCATCGTTTCGCACGGCGCCGACAACGGCGGCGGCACTCTGGTCGAGATCGATGCCGACGAAGCCGCGCTGACTGAGCTGGCGTCGATCCGCGCGGTTGCCTGGATCGAGCGCAAGCCGTCGTTTCGCGCGATGAATTCGGTGGCGCGATCCAACCAGATCCTGCGCAAGGATCTGGTCGAACAGCAGGCGCACTACTTCGGCGAAGGCGAGATCGTCGCGGTAACCGACACCGGCCTCAGTACCGGCAACCCGAACACGATCCACGCCGACTTCGCCGGCCGCGTGCGCGGCAGCGGCGTGCGCAGCGGCAGCAATCCGGCCGCGGGCCAGTACAGCGGCTCGCACGCCGGCATCGCGCCGCGCGCGCAGGTGTTCGTCTGGTCGACCTGCGTCGACTTCAGCGGCATTCCGCAGAGCAATCCGTATGCGAGCTACTGGGGCAATCTCTACGGTTTCAACAGCGCACTGCGGGTCGACAACAACTCGTGGGGATCGGCCAACCCCGACGATCAGGGCCCCTACAACACGTTTTCGCGCGAAACCGACCGTTTCATCCGCGACTATCCGGACATGGTCGCCGTGTTCGCCGCCGGCAATGGCGGCACCGACGCCGACTGGGACGGCATATCGGACTTCAGCACCGCCTCGCCGCCCTCGAACGCCAAGAACGTCATCGCGGTCGGTGCCTCGGAAAGCGTGCGCGCCAGCGGCGGCTACAGCCCGGGCGGCCCCTGCGGCGGCTGGGGCGAATGCTGGCCCAACAACTTCCCGGTACCGCCGCTGGCGCAGGATCGCCTGTCCCACAACGCCGCCGGCATGGCCGCGTTCTCCGGGCGCGGGCCGACCCTCAGCGGCCGGCTCAAGCCCGACATCGTCGCGCCGGGCACCAACATCGTGTCCGCGCGCTCGGAAGTCGCGCCGACCGACACCGTGTGGGGCGTGTACAACGCCTATTACCTGTTCGAGGGCGGCACCAGCATGGCCTCGCCGATGGTCGCCGGCGGCGCCGCCATCGTGCGCGAATTTTTCCGCAAGCAGCTCCAGCACAATCCGAGCGCCTCGCTGGTCAAGGCGGTCCTGATCAACTCCGCGCGCGACCTCGCGCCGGGCCAGTACGGCACCGGGCCGCAACAGGATGTCTGGCGACGACCGGACGTGCATCAGGGCTGGGGACGCATGGATCTGGCCAGCGCCGTGCTGTTCTCGCCGACGCGCCAGCCGGCCTATTCCGAGTACTTCCCCGGCCTGGCCACGCAGCAGGT
>JASLGB010000293.1 GCA_030150315.1 Dokdonella sp.
TGTGCGCCGGCGGCAGTGCGGCCGCGGTATTGGTGAGATAGCGCACGCCCTGCGCCCAGGCCGGATCGAAATTGCGCAGCTGCACGATCAGCGCAGCCATCGTCGGCACCAACGGGAATCCGCTGACGCGCTCGGCGGCGAGCATCGGCAGGATCTTCTGCGGGAAGGCGAAGGATTTTTCCAGCACCAGCGTCGCGCCCATCTTCACGCACATCAGCAGCTGGTAGAGGCCGTAGTCGAACGCCAGCGGCAGCACGCTGAGCACGACATCGTCCTCGCGCGATTGCAGATAGGTCGTGATCGACGTCGCCGCGAACTCGATGTTCCGGTGCGTCATCATCACGCCCTTCGGCTGGCCGGTGGAGCCGGAGGTGTAGACCAGCATCGCCAGGTCGATGTCGATGCCGCGCGGGGCGGGGGCAAGACGCGCCGGCGCCGCCGCGAGGAACACATTCCAGTCGACGACGCGCTCGCCTTCGCCGCCGCCGACCACGACGATGCGGCGCAAAGCGGGCACCTGCTCCGCGGCGCGCAAGGCGGCCGGCAGCAGCGAGGCCTGCGTCACCAGCACCGAGGCCTCGCAGTTGTTCAGCACGTACGCCAGCTTGTCCGGCTTGGTGGTCGGATTGATGACGCTGAACACGCCGCCCGCGCGCAACGTGCCAAAAAGGCCGATCGCGGTTTCCACGCGGTTGTCGAGGAACAGCACGCAACGCTCGCCGTTGGCGAAGCCGGCGCCGTGGACGAGCGCGGAGGCGAAGTGTTCGGCGGCCGCTTCCAGTTGCGCGTAACTGGTGCGCTCGCCGCCGGCGACGATGGCGGTGCGTTGCGGCGCGCGTTCTGCCGCGCGGCGCAGGTGTTCCTCGTAGCGGATCATGGCGGGCGCCTGTTCATGGGATGTCGTGTCGCGCGTTGCGCGGGCCGTGCCGCGCGCCGCCGCTCAGGGGATGGCTTCCAGTCCGGCCTCGGCGCGCTTGCGCCGCACGTAACGCACCAGGTTGCCGACGCCGTCGATGTTCTCCGGCACCACGTCGTCGTCGTCGACGACGATGTCGAACTCCGGCTCCAGCCAGGTCACCAGGGACAGCACGCCCATCGAGTCGAGGATGCCGGCCTCGAACAGGCTTTGGCCCTCGTCCAGCCCGGCAGCGCCGTCGGGTGCGGGAAAGTTCTCGTGCAGGAATTCGCGCACGCGGTGTTCGATCGTTTCCATGCCAGTTCCGTAGTGGTTCGCGACGGCGCGCAAGGCCGCGCGCGGGAGCGGAATTCTGCCAGAAGCGCCTTCATGTGCTGGCATCCGCCGGCGTCAGCGTGCTGATGCGGCGTGCCGGATTGCCGGCGACGACGGTATTGGGCGCCACCGTGCCCGATACCACCGATCCGGCGGCAACGATGCTGTTCTCGCCGATCTCGGTGCCCGGCAGCAGATGCGCGCCGGCGCCGATCCAGACGTTGTCGTGGATCACGATCGGCTTGACGTCATCGAACGCGGGCGGCGCGCCGGCGCGGCGCAGGGCCGGGTCGCTGGGATGGCCGCTGGAGTCGCGCAGGGTCACGTCGCTGGCGATCTGCACGTGCGCGCCGATGCGGATCTCGCGCGCGACCACGAAGCGCGTGTTGTGGCCGATGTCGCTGTGCGCGCCGATCGTCAGCCGCGGGTTGGCGCTGAACGTGGAGGCATAGGCGAGGCTGATCTTGCCGTTGAAGCGCACATGGTCGCCGACCTCCAGCTCGCCGCGCCCCTTGACCCACGGCACGTAGATTCCGGCGGTGACGCCGCGACCGCAGCGCGTGCAATAGGCCTTCAGCAGCGGCTCGGCGATGAACTTCTGACGCAGGAAGAAGACGATCGCGCGCAGCGCGAGGAACACCATCAGCATCGGCATGACCAGCCAGCGTGGCGACGGCAGCGTGAAACGGCCACCGGCACGGCGCACGGAGCGCACGAATGCGGCCGCGGGATGCGGCGATCGGACGGCCCAGTGGCGCAAGGCGGCAAGCATCGGGAGGCTTCGTTCCGGGGAAGATCGCGTTGCGGGCGTCCTCCCCAGCAGCCGCGGTCCGGCCGTTTGCGGAGGTTTTAGACGTTATACAGCAGCAAAAAGGCAAGTGCCGAATATGTGATGAAATTCTCACTTTCGCGAGGCCGTGGCAAGGGCAAGCGTGAACTCCGGCCCGAATTCATCCGGCACTTCCCAGCACGATTCTTCGCCCTGTCGTTCCAGAGTCGAAGCCCATGCTTTTTCGCTGCTCCGGCGCGCGGCGTGCTCGCCACCGCCTCCTTCCTTCCTGTGCCGCCCTCTTTGGCCTCATCTTTTCCAGCCTCGCCGCTCCCGCGCTTGCCGCCGACCTGCCCAACCCGATCCTGTTCGTCACGCAGGTGCCGGTGCCCGATGACTTCGCCACGATCGGCTCGGTGTTCGCCAACCACATGGGCGACATCCGCAAGGTCTATCGCGGCGGCGACCTGTGGATCCGCTACCCGGACGGAACGCTGCGCAACCTGACGCGCGAAGCGGGCTACGGCAGCGACGGCGAACAAGGCGCCAACGCGATTGCGGTGCGCGACCCGGCCGTCGATTTCAGCGGCACCAGGGCCGTGTTCAGCATGCTGGTCGGCGCACCGACCGCGCAGTACCAGAACATCACCACCTACTGGCAGCTGTACGAGATCGAGGGACTCGGACGCGGCCAGACCGCGTCGATCCATCGCGTGGACAACCAGCCCGCCGACAGCAACAACGTGCAGCCGACCTACGGCTCCGACGGCTCGCTCATCTACGTCAGCGATCGCCCGCGCAATGGCGCGCGCCACCTGTATCCGCAGCTGGACGAGTACGAAAGCACGCCGACGCCAAGCGGCCTGTGGAAGCTCGAGCGCAACGCCGCCACGCCGGTGCTGCTGCAGCACTCGCCGTCCGGGTCGTTCAATCCGCTGGTCGACAGCTTCGGCCGCATCGTGTTCACGCGCTGGGACCACCTGCAGCGCGACCAGCAGGCCGAAGTGCCGTCGTTCGGCGCGTTCGACTGGACGTCCGAAGAAGCCGGCGCCGGCACCCGCACCGCGCACGAGAGCTTCCCCGAGGCGCGCCAGGACACGGCGACCGAGAACGGCCTGCGCTTCAACCACTTCTTTCCCTGGATGCTGAACCAGGACGGCAGCGGCGAGGAGACGCTGAACCACATCGGCCGCCACGAGCTGTTCGGCTACTTCGCCAAGAGCCTGCGCAACGACCCGTCGCTGTTCGATTTCGCGCCGTCGCCGCTGCGTCCGAACGAGCGCGAGACCGAAAACTGGCTGCAGCTGCGCGAGGATCCGACCCGGCCAGGCCGCTTCGTCGGCATCGACGCGCCGGAATTTGCGACGCACTCGTCCGGCCAGATCATCGCGATCGACGCACCACCGAGCCTCAACGCGGACAATGCCAACGTCACCTGGTTGACGCCACGCAGCGGACGCGACCTCTCCGGGGCGCCGCCGGCGGATTTCAGCGGCCGCTTCCGCAATCCGCTGCCGCTGTCCAATGGCGAAATCCTCGCCGCCTGGGCCAACCAGCCGCGCATTGCCGGCAACGACGGCAGCACGGAACGCCCGGTCTCGCGCTACCGCTTCCGCCTGTTCCGCCTTGCCGGCAGCCACGGATCGCTGGCGCCGTCCAACGGCGGCGCGCTGACCGGCAACGGCATCCACAAGACGGTGTCGTGGTGGAATCCCGACGTGCGCGTGACCTACGAGGGCCTGCTGTGGGAGCTGTCGCCGGTGGAGGTGCGCGCGCGACCGGTGCCACCGATGACCACGCAGCCGGCCCTGGAAGCCCCCGAACTGGCCGCGTTCGCCGCCGCCGGGGTCGATCCGGCCGAATTCCGTGCCTTCCTCGCCGCGCGCGGACTGGGCGTCCTCGTCACCCGCGACGTGACCACCCGCGACGGCGCCGACCGCCAGCAGCCATACAACCTGCGCGTTCCCGGCGGCACGAAGACGCTCGGTGACGCCGGCCGCGCCTATGACATCGCCTTCCTGCAGTTCTTCCAGGGCGACCTGGTCCGCGGCGGCGGTGGCCCGGCGGCCCCGCTGCCCGGTCGCCGCGTGCTGGCCCAGCCCCTGCACGAGCCCGCGGCACTGGGCAACATGCCGCCGGCACCGAATGGCGCGCCGAAGGGCTCGGTCGCGATCGCTACAGACGGTTCCGCCGCGGCCATCGTGCCGGCCGAGCGCGCGATGTCGTGGCAGAGCACCGCGCCGGACGGCACGCCGGTCGTGCGCGAACGCTACTGGCTGTCGGTCAAGAGCGGCGAGGTGCGTGCCTGCTCCAGCTGCCACGGCGCCAATCGCATCGACCAGTCCGGCCAGCCGCCAGCGCAGAACACGCCCGAGGCGTTGACGCAGCTCCTGACCTACTGGCGCGAACAGCGCGGCGGCACCGTGTTCGGAAACGGCTTCGACTGAGCGCATGCGCTGCGTGCGTCCGGTGCCGGGCACCGGGCGCGCGTGGCGCCATCAACGGACTCGCGGGCGCCGGCATGTCATGGGATCCGACGCCTCAGCGCAGCGCCTTGCGCACGACCAGCTTGAGGCCGGACCAGACCTCGCTCACTGCGCACACTTTCACGTCGACGAAGCCGAGCGCCAGCGCCAGCTCGCGGATCACGTCTTCGGTGACGGTGGTCGGCACCTTCGAGGCCTTTTTCGGCCAGGACACCCACAGCACCGCGTCCTGCCTCAGCTCCCGGCGCAGGCGTTGCAGCTGCGCGGCGAGGTCTTCGCGCCGGGTCACGAAAAGCTGCACCAGGTCGACCGCCGAATCCACCCGCTCGACGAATTGCACGCCCGCCGGAAGCGGTGCCAGCGCGGCGGCGTGATCCGGCGGCGCGTCGATCAGCACGACGCGCTGCCCCGGCTTGATGCCGAGCTTTGCGGACAGCGGCACGCCCGAGTAGCCCGCCGTGCTCATGCGCGGCCCTCGCGGCGAGGCGCCGTTGCGG
>JASLGB010000376.1 GCA_030150315.1 Dokdonella sp.
CCGCGTCGAATCCTTCAGCGGTGACGTCGACCTGCGCCGCGACTAGTTGCGTCTCGCCAATCCTGCGCTGCACCGCTAGGCTTGCCTGCCATCGACGCCCCGCTCCCGCGGGGCGTTCGTTTGTCAGACACGCACCAAGGAGCATCCATGAGCCGAGGCGGCCACCTGCGGATTCCGATCCAATTCCTGCTTGTCGCACTGGTGCTGGTGTTGGCGTTGCAATGGCGACCGCTGCTGGCACACATCGGCCTGCAGGTGCCGGCGCTGCCAATGCCCTGGGGCAGCCTGGCGACCAGTCATCTGGTCTCGATCGCGATCGCACTGCTGGTCGCGCTGGTGATCGGACAGCAGCGTGGCCAGCTTCTGGCCAATTTCGGGTTGGCGTGGAACGGCTGGCGCGGCCCCGCGCTGACCCTGCTGGCGACCACGCCGATCTGGGCCGGTCTGTTTCTGCACGGGCAGATGTCGTCGTCCTGGAGCTGGACCCGACTGGCATTCTTCGCCCTGCTGTTTCCGCTGGCCACCGAGATCTTGCAGCGCGGCTTCGGCTTTGCCTTCACGCGCAACGACCTGCACTGGCGGGTTGCGGCCGCGATTCTGGTGCAGGCGCTGCTGTTCGCGCTGGTGCGCTGGTACACCGGCGGCGGTGGCATCGGCGTACCACAACTGACGGCCTTCCTGATCGCCGCGGGTGGCGCGGCCCTGCTCGCCACACTCGATGCGTTGGATGGCGACACCATCTGGAGCGGCTTCGCCTACCATGCTTCGCTCGCGGCGGCGTGGATCGTGTTCGCGCTGCCCGGCACCGTCGCCAGCGGCTGGGCGGCAACCTGGCCGCGGCTGTTTTCCGCGGCGCTGGCGCTGGTCCTGCTCTGGCTCGTGCGCGGCCGCTGACTCGGACCGGCCAACTCAGGCCGGCAATGCGAGCACGTCGCCAAGCAGCGCCTGCGCGGTGACCACCGGCCCGGCGCCGGCGCCCTGGATCACCAGCGGCTGCGCGCGATAGCGCTCGGTGGTCAGTGCAAACAGGTTGTCGGTTCCGGCCAGGCGCGCGGCCGGATGCGAAGGGTCGACATCGGCGAGACCGACTCGCGCACGACCGTGTTCGTCGAGCCGCGCGAGGAAGCGCAGCACCCTGCCCTGCGCCGAAGCCTGGCGATGGCGCTGCGCCAGCTCGGCATCGAATTCGCCGAGGCGCGCGAGGAACTGCTCGAGCGGCAGCGCGCGCAGGCTCGCCGGCACCAGGCTTTCCACCTCGACATCGGCAACATCCAGCGCATGGCCCGCCGCGCGCGCAAGGATCAGGAGCTTCCGCGCGACATCGGCCCCGCCCAGATCGATACGCGGATCCGGCTCGGTGAATCCAGCCGCACGCGCATCGCGCAGCAGTTCGGAAAACGGTCGGCTGCCGTCGTACTCGTTGAACAACCACGACAGCGAACCGGAGAACACACCGTCGAGCGCGAGCAGGCGATCACCGCAGTCGTGCAGGCGACGCAGCGTGGACAGCACCGGCAGGCCCGCCCCGACCGTTGCGGCGTCGCCGTAGCGCGCGCCACGACGCCGCGCCGCGCGGGTCAGCGTGTTCCAGTCGGCCAGCGCCTCGCCGATGGCGGCCTTGTTCGCGCTGACCACGTGATAGCCGGCAGCAAGCCAGTCGGCGTGTCGCCCGGCCTGCTCGTTCGATGCGGTCGCATCGACGATGACACGGCGCGGCGCGCCGCTGGCATCCAGCGCCGCCAGCAGCTGCGCGTCGTTGCGCGACGGCTCGGACTGCGCCAGCGCGGCGGCAACCTGCTTCGGCACCAGTCCCCGCGCGTTTGCGAGCTGGCGCGTCGAGTTCGCCACGCCGACCAGATGCAGGCGCGACGCGGCCGGCGTCGCCAGCAGGCTCAGCAGCGCGCTGCCGACCACCCCGGTTCCGAGCAACACCAGGGCGGTATCGCCCGCCGCAGGGGCGATTTCGCGCAGAACGGCACTCATGCGCTCACCCGATTCAGTGGTTTGGCGCGCGCGGCACGCGCCAGCGCCGCGCGCAGGTCGCCGAGCAGATCGTCGCCATCCTCGATGCCGACCGAGACGCGCAGCAGCGCATCGCTGATGCCGGCGACACGGCGCGCCTCCGGTGCCATGGAGGCATGAGTCATCGTTGCAGGATGCGCGATCAGGCTCTCGACGCCGCCGAGCGATTCGGCCAGCGAGAAGTACTCCAGTCCGTCGAGGAAGGCCTCGATCGCCGCGAGGCCGCTATCCAGCTCGAAACTCAGCATGGCGCCGAAACCCGCTTGCTGGCGCGCAGCCAGCGTATGCCCCGGATGCGACGGCAGCCCCGGCCAGAACACGCGCGCCACGGCCGGATGCGCGTCCAGCAGCGCGGCGATGCGCGCGGCGTTCTCCTCGTGCGCACGCAGGCGCGGCGCCAGCGTGCGCAGCCCGCGCAGGGTCAGAAAACTGTCAAACGGTGCGCCGGTGGTGCCAGTGCAGTTGGCCCACCACGCCAGCTGCTGCGCCGTGTCGGCGTCCTTCGCGATCACCGCGCCACCCACCACATCACTGTGGCCGTTGATGTACTTGGTGGTCGAGTGCACGACGATGTCGGCGCCGAGGTCGAGCGGCTTTTGCAGCGCCGGCGAGAGAAAGGTGTTGTCGACCACGCAGCGCGCGCCGGCAGCCTGTGCCGCCCGTGCGACATGGCGCACATCGGTGATGCGCAGCAGAGGATTGGACGGCGTCTCGACCCAGACCAGAGCCGGCTTGTGCGTCAGCGACGCAGCCAGCTTGGCGGGATCGGTCAGGTCGACGAACTCAACCCGGAAACGCCCCTTGCGTGCCCAGGAATCGAGCAGGCGCCAGGTGCCGCCGTAGCAGTCGTGGGCGGCGACGACGAGGCCGCCGGCCGGCACCAGTTCCAGTACCAGCGCAACCGCCGCCATGCCGCTGGCGGTGACGACCGCGCCGGCGCCGTGCTCAAGATCGGCCAGTGCGGCGGCGAGCTGGTCGCGCGTCGGATTGCCGCTGCGCGAATAGTCGTACTCGCGCTTCTTGCCGAAGCCTTCGAAGGTGTAGTTCGTGCTCAGGTGCAACGGCGGTACAACCGCACCGTATTGCGTATCCGATTCGATTCCGGCGCGCACCGCGTGGGTACAGGACGTGGTGGCCATGGTCATTTCTCGATGGAGTGCAAGGTATCGGAGAGCAATGCCGCGATTTGCGTCTCCTCCTTGAGGAACGCGTCGTGGCCGTAGCGCGAATCGATCACATGCAGCCGCGCCGACGCGGCACTGCTGCGTTGCAGCTCGCACAGGTCGGCCAGCGGCACGACGCGGTCGGTGGTGATGCCGACCAGATCCAGCGGCACGCGCACGGACTGCGGGTCGACGCGATGCAGGTCGATCGATTCGGACAGCGCCAGATAGCGTGCGGCATCGAAGCGGCGCACGAATGCCGCGCCGGCGGCCTTCAGCCACGGCTCCTCGGCGAACTGGAAACGGCCGTCTTCGAGTTTCGGTTCGGCGGCGCAGCGTTCGGCGAACTCGCGCTCGCCGCGGTATGTCGTCATCGCAAGGCGACGGGCAAGATCCAGACCGGCGTCGCCGTCACCAAGGCGCGTGCCAAGCCGGACGATCTCGCGCTGGATGTTGCGCAAGGCGACGCTGAGCGGATGCGAGCGATGCGCGCCGGCAATCGCGACCAGATGACCGATCCGGCCCGGATGGCGCGCGGCGAATGCGAGCCCGACCATGGCGCCATAGGACGAACCCACAAAGGCATGCAGGCGCTTGATGCGCAAGGCATCGAGCAAGCCGGCCAGTGCGTCGGCCTGATCGGCGCTGTCGACCGCCAGTGCGTCGCCGAGATCAGCCAGATCGAGCCAGTCGATCGACAGCACGCGGAAGCGGGAGGTGTCCACCGCGTGTCCCGCACCGACGATCGCACTCCACCAGCCGGCGCTGCCGTCGGCGTTCGAGATGACATCACGGTTCGCCGAGATGCCACCCTGAACCACCACCACCGGCGCTCCGGCGGCTCCGCGCAGGGAATAGCGGACGCGAACCGGGCGCGCTCCGTCGGCATGCCGCGGCACGAAGCGCAGCTGGACCGTTGCGCGCAGGTCGATATCGGAATCAAGAAAGGTGGACGTCTCCGCACCGCCGAATGACGTCGTTGCCTGCACGGCGTCGTGGGTAGGGAAAACGGTCTGGGTCTGCAGTGCCATCGTGAGCTCTCCATCGCGCTCATCGAGCCGCGGGAAAGCCGGGAGACGACGCACGACGCCCCGCATCGGAACGACGCGGAAGGCCTTGCACCCATCTCTCGGCGGACCACGCAATCGCGTGTCCCCGCGGGAGTTGGCACCATGGCGAAGCTTGCGCTCCACTGGTTGCCCCGGCGTCAAAGGGCCTGTCCCTCAGCCGGTCTTGATGAGCAGTGGCGGGACTCTACTGGCGGCTTCTTTTCGCGTCAATAGCCGTTTAGACGTCCATATGAAATTATTTCACTACAACAGAACGATACGGAAAGGCCGAAACCGCGGCACACATCACACCCGCGCCCTTGACGAAACCGCCCCCGTCGACCCCGGCCCGCTGCCGTGCAAGCGCTTCGCCGGCGGCTGCCGGCGTCATTTCCGGCCGAAAGAAGCGCCCGGGACACCGCTATAATCGCCGTTTTGCCAAGCCGCCCCCGAGGCGACTGCCATGCCCGACCATATCAGCCAGACCGAGCGCCGCCGCACCTTCGCCATCATTTCCCACCCTGACGCGGGCAAGACCACGCTCACGGAAAAGCTGCTCCTGTTCGGAGGAGCGATCCAGATGGCCGGCTCCGTCAAGGGTCGCAAGGCCGCGCGCCACGCGACATCGGACTGGATGGAGCTCGAAAAGGAGCGCGGCATCTCGGTCACCTCGTCGGTGATGCAGTTCCCGTACGACGACCACATCATCAACCTGCTCGACACGCCGGGACACGCGGACTTCGGCGAAGACACCTATCGCGTCCTCACCGCGGTCGACTCGGCCCTGATGGTCATCGACTGCGCCAAGGGCGTCGAGGAGCGCACGATCAAGCTGATGGACGTGTGCCGCCTGCGCGACACGCCGATCATGACCTTCATCAACAAGCTCGACCGCGAAGGCCGCGCGCCGATCGAGCTGCTCGACGAGGTGGAGTCGGTCCTCAGGATCCCGTGCGCCCCGATCAGCTGGCCGATCGGCATGGGCTCACGCCTGAAGGGCGTCTATCACCTGCTGCTCGACGAAGTGCACCTGTACGAACCCGGCCGCAATTTCACGCGGCAGGACTCGAGCATCTTCAAGGGTCTGGACGATCCGCGCCTTGCCGAACGCATCGGCGCGAACACGCTGTCGGAACTGCGTGACGAGCTGGATCTCGTCCGCGGTGCCTCGAATGCGTTCGACCGCGCGGAGTACCTGGCCGGACGCCAGACGCCGGTGTTCTTCGGCTCGGCGGTGAACAACTTCGGCGTGCAGCCGCTGCTCGACTTCTTCGTCGAGCACGCGCCATCGCCGCAGCCCCGCGCGACGACCACGCGCACGGTAGGGCCGGAGGAAGAAGCCCTGTCCGGCGTCGTGTTCAAGATCCAGGCGAACATGGATCCGGCTCACCGCGACCGCGTCGCCTTTCTGCGCGTGTGCTCGGGCCGCTACGAGGCCGGCATGAAGATGTTGCACGTCCGCAGCGGCAAGGAAATGCGCATTGCCAACGCGCTGACGTTCATGGCCTCGGATCGCGAAATCGCCGCGACGGCATGGCCGGGCGACGTGATCGGCCTGCACAACCACGGCACGATTTCGATCGGCGACACCTTCACGACCGGCGAGCCGCTCGCCTTCACCGGCATCCCCAACTTCGCGCCGGAGCTGTTCCGCCGTGCCCGCCTGAAGGATCCGCTGAAGATGAAGGCGCTTTCCAAGGGGCTGGCACAGCTGTCCGAGGAGGGCGCGACGCAGTTCTTCCGCCCGCTGATGTCCAATGACCTGATTCTTGGCGCCGTCGGCGTCCTGCAGTTCGATGTCGTCGCGTACCGGCTCAAGGACGAATACGGCGTCGATGCCGTGTTCGAGAACGTCAGCGTCGCCACCGCGCGCTGGATCCGCTGCTCGGACGCGAAGAAGCTGGAGGAGTTCCGCGAGAAGAACGCGATGAACCTGTCGATCGATGCCGCCGGCGAACTGGTCTATCTGGCGCCGACGCGCGTGAACCTGCAGCTTGCGCAGGAGCGCTGGCCGACCGTCACATTCGCCGCCACCCGCGAACACGCCAGCTCCATCGAGGCGGCCTGAAACGACGACGCCCGGCCAAGGCCGGGCGTCTGGAAGCGGTCAACGGCAGCGATCAGCTGCCGGAGAAGTCACCCCGGAACAATTTGTCGCGGCCATGATGCGAGACCGCCGGATGCGCCGGCTCGGAAGCCGCAAAGATGCGGTCGTTCGAGGCGAAGATGCGATCCGGCGCCGGCGCCGGATCGACGCGGGCGGTTTCCGGCACATGCGGCGACTGCAGCGGGCCATGCCACAAGCCCACGATGCCCAGGGCCATCGCCAGACCGGCCGCCACAGCCAGGCCACCGAACCAGCGCGCGCCGCGGTGGGCGGCACGTCGACCCTGGTGAACCGGACGCGATGCAGCGCGATCACGCTGCGGATGCACACACGCCTGGCGACAGACGCTGTCGGCGAGCTCGGCGGATGCCGGCTCCAGCTCGCGCAGAAGTCGCGCCAGATCGGCATGGACGGGCGAACCCGCCAGTGCATTGGCCAGCGCCTCGTCGACCTGCCCGGAAGCAGCGGCCACCACGCCATCGGCGTCGATTCCGGCCGCATCCACGCCTTGCGGCGCCATGCGGCGGTAGAGCTGCGACAGGGAAGCCCCGTTCGAGGCGCGGCCATTCAAGGAATTGTCGTTCATCTGTGCTCCTCGCGACCGCTTCCGGCCGCACGCAGCCGGCCCCATGCCGTACTGCCCTCAGTCTTCGAATTCGCCGTAACCCAGTTCACGCAAACGGGATTTGAGTTCTTCCAGTCCGCGCGAAACCAGTTTCCGAGCCGCCTCTGCGGACGCAATTCCGGCGAGGTCGGCGATTTCCTGCAGTGAAAAACCCTGCAGGTGGAGGGCGATTGGCAGGCGCCGACGCTCGGGGATTTCGTTCATGCAGCGCTCGATGCCCTGCATGCGTTCGACATCGCGTGCGCTTTGCTCGGGCCCGACCGGCCCCTCGCCCAGCTCCGCCGGAATGTCGTCATCATCCTCCGGAAGCGGCTCTGCCGCGCGGACCTCCGCGCGCCGAAGCGCATCGATGACCGTGCTGGCTACCACCCTCTGCACATAAGACGCATGAAAGGCGCCAGACCGGTCACGCTCCAGCGCTTTCCACAGACGAATGCGGATTTCCTGCTCGACATCGGACGGATCGATGCCGTGGCGGTCGAGCCCGTAGGTCGACAAAAGTCCCTTCACGCGGGCGCCGTAGGACCGGAACAGCTCCTCGAGACGGGCGTGGACGGGATCGACGGAAGACGACATGACGGGGCGCGGAAAAGGGGCCGGCTATGCTCCCCGAGCCAGCCGTCCGGCGCAACCGCCTGTCCGCGCCGAGACGCTGCACGTGGGCCTGCGCGCCGGCGATGTGCCACAAACGGCAAGCCGGGAACCTCGCCGCGCCGCAGGCTGACGAATTCCTCGCGCCGAGCTGCCCGCGCCAACCTGCCCGCGCACGGGCCGGCAAAGCCACGCGCCGCAAACCGCACGCCCACCGGGACCATTACCCTTCCGGGCGGCATCTTCCTGTACAGAAGCCGATTCCGAGAATGCGAATCACCGCCTACCGCTTACAGTGCCATGCGGCTCTG
>JASLGB010000399.1 GCA_030150315.1 Dokdonella sp.
GTCACCGCGTAGAACGCCGCGGCCACGCGCGTCAGCATCTGTCCGCTGCGCTCCATCGCCTCGATCGTGTTGGCGAAGGTCGGCGCGCTCTTGTCGGCCGTGATCCTGGCCACTTCGGCCAGGTGCTCGCGCATGGCCGAAGTGGCCAGGATCACGGCCGACAAGAGCGCGCCGACCTTCGCCAACACGATCGAGGCGATGGAGCGCAGCGGACAGATGCTGACGCGCGTGGCCGCGGCGTTCTACGCGGTGACCGGCGCCGACACCAATGACACGCTGCAGAAGATCGAGATGGAAATGGCGCCGAAGCTGGCCGCGCACATGGACGCGATCCATCTCGATGCCAAGCTGTTCGCGCGCGTGGAAAAGCTGTACGACGAGCGCGACAAGCTCGACCTGACGCCGGAGCAGAAGCAGCTGGTCGAGCGCTACCACGAGAACTTCGTGCGCGCCGGCGCCAAGCTCAACGACGCCGACCAGGCCAAGCTGCGCGAACTGAACAAGGAAGAGTCGACGCTGACCACCACGTTCTCGACCAAGCTGCTCGCCGCCAGCAATGCCGGCGCGCTGGTCGTGGACAGCAAAGACCAGCTGAGCGGCTTCGGCGACGCCGAAATCGCCGCGGCGGCGACCGATGCCAAGGCCGCCAAGAAGGACGGCAAATACCTCATCGCGCTGCAGAACACGACGCTGCAGCCGGCACAGGCTTCGCTGAAGGACCGCACCGTGCGCGAGGCGCTTTTCAAGGCGTCCACGCTGCGCGCCGAGCACGGCGACGCCAACGACACGCGCGCCATCGTGCAGCGCCTGGCCGAGCTGCGCGCCGACCGCGCCAAGCTGCTCGGATACGACAACTACGCTGCCTACACGCTGGCCGACCAGATGGCCAAGACGCCGGACAAGGCGATCAAGCTGATGACCGACATGGTGCCGGCGGCGACCGGCAAGGCGCGCGGCGAAGCGGCGAAGATGCAGGCGCTGGTCGACCAGCAGAAGGGCGACTTCCAGCTGGCGCCGTGGGACTGGCAGTTCTATGCCGAGCAGGTGCGCAAAGCCGAGTACGACCTGGACGAGGCACAGATCAAGCCGTACTTCGAGATCGACCGCGTGCTCAAGGACGGCGTGTTCTATGCCGCCAACCAGATGTACGGCCTGACCTTCAAGGAGCGCAAGGATCTTCCGGTCTATCACCCGGACGTGCGCGTGTTCGACGTGCTCGATGCCGACGGCTCGCAGCTGGCGCTGTTCTACGCCGACTTCTGGAAGCGTGACAGCAAGCGCGGCGGCGCATGGATGGACAACCTCGTCGGCCAGTCCAAGCTGCTCGGCACCAAGCCGGTCGTCTACAACGTGTGCAACTTCACCAAGCCGGCGGCGGGACAGCCGGCGCTGATCACGCACGACGACGTCAACACGATGTTCCACGAGTTCGGCCACGCGCTGCACGGCATGTTCGCCAACACCGAGTACCCGACCTTGTCAGGCACCAACGTGCCACGCGATTTCGTCGAGTTCCCGTCGCAGTTCAACGAGCACTGGGGCCGGGACCCGAAGGTGTTCGCCAACTACGCCAAGCACTACAAGACGGGCGAGCCGATGCCGGCCGAGCTGGTGGCGAAGATCCGCAAGTCGGCGACCTACGGCCAGGGCTTCGCGACGACCGAGTATCTCGGCGCGGCGCTGCTGGACATGGCGTGGCATTCGCTGCCGGCCGGTTCGGCCAAGCAGGACGTTGACGCGTTCGAGACGAAGGCGCTGAAGGAATACAAGGTCGACTACGCGCTGGTTCCGCCGCGCTACCGCACCTCGTATTTCGCGCACATCTGGGGCGGCGGCTACGCAGCCGGCTACTACGCTTACCTGTGGAGCGAAGTGCTTGATCACGACGCGTTCTACTGGTTCCGCGAGAACGGCGGCATGACGCGCGCCAAAGGCCAGCGCTTCCGCGACATGATCCTGTCGCGCGGCAGCACCGAGGACATGGCCAGGATGTACCGCGATTTCCGCGGCCGCGATCCGAGCGTCGAGCCGCTGCTGGAGCAGCGCGGCCTGACGGAAGAAAAGAAGCAAGAGTGATGTTTGGGCGACCCGCCACCCTTCGCGGTGGCGGGTCGCGCGGTCTGGAACAGCTGATGCCGGAGTTTTCACGCAATCGTCACGATGGTGGCCGGTAGGTTCACGAAGGTGAACGGCTATTGCGGAGGGTTGCATGGACAAACGTGACAGTCACACCGGCTCCATCCTTCTGGTCGAGGACAGTCGCGGGATTTCCGAGACGGTCGGCGAATTCCTGGAGCGTCGTGGCTATTCGGTGGACTACGCGGCGGATGGCATCAGCGGCCTGCGTCTGGCGACCAGCAACAGCTACGACGTGATCGTGCTCGACCTGATGCTGCCGGGGCTGGACGGCATCTCCTTGTGCCGTCGCCTGCGGCATGAGGAAAAGCGCGCCACCCCGGTACTGATGCTGACCGCGCGCGACACCGTCGAGGACAAGCTGGTGGGCCTTGATGCCGGTGCCGACGATTACCTCGTCAAGCCGTTCGAGATCCGCGAGCTGGAAGCGCGCCTGCGCTCCCTGATCCGGCGCATGCGGCGCCAGGTCAGCGACGAAGTGCTGAAGGTCGGCGACCTCGTGCTCGATACCGCGACCTTGCGCGTCACGCGCGCCGGCAAGGAATTGCAGCTTGCGCCGATCGGCGTGAAGCTGCTGATGATCCTGATGCGCGAATCGCCGCGCGTGGTCAGCCGCCGCGACATCGAACGCGAAGTCTGGGGCGACTTGCTGCCCGATTCGGACACGCTGCGCAGCCATCTGTACAACCTGCGCAAGGTCATCGACCGGCCGTTCCCGATCCAGCTGCTGCACACTATCCACAGTTCCGGCTACCGTCTGGCCGACCTCGGGGTCGGAATGGCGCCGGATCGGCATCCGGACTGAGCGCCGGCCATGCGGCGCCGGCAAGAGGCGGTGATCCCGCGCAGTCGGATGCATCAGGGCAGCAGCCCGCCGGATCGGAGGCGCGCATGCAGAATCCGATAGGTATCCGTCGCAAGATCTGGGTGGTCTTCGTCCAGCAGATTGCCGCGATCAGCCTTGCCGGCCTGCTCGGCGTGTACGTGTTCTTGAGCCTCCTGGAAAACCTCGTCCTGCGCGAGCTGGTCACGCACGAGGCGGCCGACTACCAGCGTCGCGCGCAGGAAGATCCCTACGCCGCGCCGCCGCACGGGCCGTTCATCCGCAGCTATCCTGCGACCGACATGGCCGGCGCCGGGGCGCTGTCCGGCGAGCTGCGTCCGCTGGACGAGGGCTACCACGCGCCGAGCGCCGAGCGGCCGGCGGTGTCGGTCGTGCAGACCCGGGCGGGCCGCGTCTACGTCGTCGGCGAACAGCAGCGCCTGCACACGCTGGTGTTCTGGATCGGCTTCGTGCTGTTCGGCATGATCCTGGGCATGGTGTACGTCACGGCCTGGCTCGCCTACCGCGCATCGCGCCGCGCGCTGGCGCCCATCATCACGCTCGCCGACACCGTGCGCAGCTGGGACCCAAATTCTTCCGACCCCGATGCGCTGCTGCCGGAAAGCCTGCCGGTGACGATGGAGGCCGATGCCGATGTCGTCAGTCTGGCGCAGGCACTGCACGGCTTCGCCGTGCGGCTGGACGACTACGTCGACCGCGAGCGCAACTTCACGCGCGATGCCAGCCACGAGCTGCGCACGCCGCTGACGGTCATCAAGGTCGGCTCGGAAATGCTGCTCGACGAGGAAGACCTGCCGCCGTTCGCGCGGCGCACGATCACGCGCATCCGGCGCGCCTCGCGCGACATGGAAGCCCTGATCGACTCGTTCCTGATCCTTGCGCGCGAAGCCGGCGTGGGGTTGCCGAAGGAGCGCTTCACCGTCAACGAATCCGTGCGCGAGGAAGTTGCGCGCGCGCGTCCGCTGGTCGATGACCGACCGGTGGTGCTGGTGGTCAAGGAGCTGGCCGTCTGCACGCTGCACACCTCTCCGCGCGCATTCGGCGTGATGATCGGCAATCTGATCCGCAACGCCTGCCTGTACACCGAGCGCGGATCGGTGACGGTGGTGGTCGATCGCGACAGCGTGCGCGTCGAGGACACCGGCGTGGGCATGAGCGAGGAAGACCTTGCGCACATGTTCGAGTCGTTCTATCGCGGCGGCCGATCGGGCGGCGCCGATGGCCACGGCATCGGGCTGTCCATCGTCAAGCGTCTGGCCGACCGTCTGGGTTGGGAGATTTCCATCGCCAGCAAGCTCGGCGTCGGCACCACGATCCGTGTCGACTTTCCCGATCTCGCCCCTGGTCTCGCGCCGGATCCGGACCCT
>JASLGB010000008.1 GCA_030150315.1 Dokdonella sp.
GCTGACGCAGGCCTGCCTGCCGCTGATGAAGCGTTCCGCCGATGCCGCCATCGTGTTCGTCTTCGATGATGTCCAGCGCGTCGGCAAGGCGTTCTGGGGCGGCTATGGCGTGGCCAAGCACGGCCTGCAGGGGCTCGCCTCGATCCTGAATCAGGAAACCGAAGGCAGCAGCGTTCGCACGCATGCCGTGCTGCCGGGGCCGATGCGCACGGCGCTGCGCCGCGCGGCCTACTATGGCGAGAACACGCTGGCGCACCCCGAGCCTGCCGAGGCGGCCAAGGCCGTCGTCTGGCTGCTCGGCAGCGAAGGCGCTGGCTTGCGCGGCCGGATGCTGGACCTGCGTCCCGCGGCCTGATCCGGTTGGAGTCAGTACTCCAGCGCCGGCCGATACAATGACGCGTTGGCGGGGCGTGGCGCCCTGCCAGTCGAAGGCAATGAGGCGCGCATGGAAAATTCGATGAGCACGCTGTCCGCGGGTGTCCTGCTGTTCCTCATCATGGACCCGGTCGGCAACATCCCGCTGTTCCTCAGCGTGCTGAAGGGCGTGGCACCGGCGCGACGCACGATTGTCATCGCGCGCGAGATGCTGATTGCGCTCGTCACGCTGTTCGCGTTCCTGTTCGGCGGCCAGTATCTGCTGCAGTTCCTGCAGCTGAAGCAGGAGTCGGTCGCGATCGCCGGCGGCATCATCCTGTTCATCATCGGCGTGCGGATGATCTTTCCGCCCCAGAACGGAATCTTCGGCGGCGACGAGGGCGGCGAGCCGTTCATCGTGCCGCTGGCGATTCCGGCGGTCGCCGGGCCATCGACCATCGCGGCCGTGATGCTTCTGGCCAACAGCGAACCCGGGCGCACGGTCGACTGGAGTCTGGCCCTGCTGGTCGCGTGGCTGCTGACGCTGCTGATCCTGCTGTCCTCGACATTCCTGTTCCGCATCCTCGGCACGCGCGTGCTGACCGCGATGGAGCGACTCATGGGCATGTTGCTGGTGGCGTTGTCGGTGCAGATGTTCCTGGATGGGCTGGTTGCCTACGTGAAGCTCGCGATCGCGCGATAAGCGGAATCGACGTTCTTTGCGGCAAGCGACCGGGCACAGAAAGATTTCGGTAATGCCGGGTAGGCAGAATGCTCCGGATATCTGGGGGTAGCAGGCCTTGATCAGCGTCGAAGATACGTTCTACGGCAAATTCCCGCGGCTCGCCGAAGGCAAGGCGCGCGCGCTTTCCCAGCCGGTGGTCGACCTGCTGCGACGGATTGCATGCGAGGAGCGCATCAACGCGACCCTGCGCGGCGGCGAGTCCTTGCTCGGATTCGAGTTCATCGACTATTTCCTAGGCGATCTCGGCATCCGCATGGAAGTCGCCAACACCGACGTGGAGAACATCCCGTCGGAAGGGCGCGTGGTCATTGTCGCCAACCACCCGCTGGGTGCGCTGGATGCGCTGACCCTGCTCAAGCTGATCGGGTCGGTGCGGCGGGACGTGAAGATCCTCGCCAACGATGTGCTGATGCAGCTCGAGCCGGTGGCGCCGTTGTTCTTGCCCGTGCCGGTATTTGGCGGCAGCGGCGTCGGCGCGATGCGCGAGGCCTACCGCGCGCTGGAGCGGGACGAGGCCATCATCGTTTTTCCGGCTGGCGAGGTTTCGCGCATGAGCCCGCGCGGCGTGCGCGACCTGGCATGGTCGACCGGCTTCGCGCGACTGGCCCTCAAGAGCGGCGCGCCGGTATTGCCGGTGCATATCGATGCACGCAACTCGTCGGTTTTCTACGGCATGTCGATGCTGGCCAAGCCGCTGGCGATGCTGCTGCTGGCGCGGGAAATGTTCGGCGCGGCCAATTCGCGGATCGGGTTTCGCATCGGCGAGATGGTGTCGGCGCAGACGCTGGAGCAGTCCGGCCTCGACGCAGAAGCCATCGCCGTGCACATGCGGCGCCACGTCTACCGCCTCGCGCGACGCCGGCCGACGGTGTTTCCGACCTGCCCGGCGGTGGCGCATCCCGAGCCGATCGAAGACGTGCGCCGTGCGCTGGATGCGGCCGAGGTACTCGGCAGTACCACCGACGGCAAGCAGATCCTGTTGCTCGATGCGAGTCTGGAAAATCCGGCGCTGCGCGAGATCGGACGCCTGCGCGAGCTGTCGTTCCGCCGCATCGGCGAAGGCACCGGCGCGCGCCGGGATCTTGATCGCTACGACGCGTGGTATCGCCACATCGTGCTTTGGGACAGTGCCGCGCAGGCGATCGTCGGCGCCTATCGTCTTGGCGAGGCGAACACGATCCTGCGCGAGCACGGCATGGATGGCCTCTACTCGGCGAGCCTGTTCGAGTTCGTGCCGGAGGCGAAGGAGTTCCTTGTCGACGCGGTCGAGCTCGGTCGCAGTTTTGTGCATCCCGAGTGGTGTTGTTCGCTCAGCCTCGATTTCCTGTGGCAGGTCATCGGCGCGTATCTGCGCTCGCGCCCGCAGACGCGCTACCTGTTCGGGCCGGTCAGCCTCAGCGCGGCGTTACCGCTGGAGGCGCGGGAGTGGATCGTGCATTACCACGGCCACTATTTCCGCGATGGTGAGCAGCTGGCGCGCGCGCGCAATCCCTTCGTGATGTCGCGGGAGGTGGCGGATGCGGCTGCAGCGGAGTGGGCGGGCCGCACGCCGGGCGAGGGTCTGAGTTTGCTGAAAGCACGGCTGGCCGGCATGAAGGCGCAACTGCCGACGCTGTATCGGCAGTATGCGGACCTGTGCGAGCCGGTCGGAGTGCGCTTCCTGGACTTCGGCGTCGACCCCGCTTTCGGCGGCTGCGTCGACGGTCTGGTCAGGCTGGATCTCGGATATCTCAAGCCGGGCAAGCGGACGCGCTATGTGGACACCGTGCGGCAGACTGCTGCACCGCAGCAAATTTCATCTTGATGTTACAAATCCGTCATGGATTGCTGTTAAACTGCAGTTAAACATACGCGATCGGACGGTTCGGTTCCGGTCTTTTTTGGGGAT
>JASLGB010000018.1 GCA_030150315.1 Dokdonella sp.
GAAGAACGTCGATATCGACCCGCGCATTCTCGAGGCGCGCATCCAGGTCCATTTTTAACGGGTGGTTGCTCCCTTTTCAGTCACTCTCCTTTGGGGCGCGCAAGCGCCCCTTTTTTTCACTTTCCGACCCGGCGCCGAACACCGGATGTGGCATGCTTTTGCAGCGCCACGGCCCGTGCCGCGGCCGGACACCGCTGCACCACCACAACCCAGGGGAATCACGTGAAATCCAGCCTCAAGGCATGCGCGCCGCTCGCGCCCGCTTGACCTGCCCGTGTGTCGATGTGCAACGCGCTGCTTCGTTGGCTGCCAGCCTCGCTGCTGGCCATCGCAGCACTTCCCGCTTTCGCCCAGGTCTCGCTGACCGCGCTCGATGTGCCTTACACGCAAACCTTCGATTCGCTGCCGTCCAGCGGCACTTTGACCTGGACCAGCAATTCGACCATCGCCGGCTGGTACAGCGTGCGCAGCGGCACTGGCACCGGCATCACCGCCGACAACGGCAACAGCAACGGCGGCAACCTGTACAGCTATGGCAGCACCGGTAACAGCGACCGCGCGCTCGGCGCCCTCCCTTCCAGCAATGCGACTGCCGGTCACTTCTACCACGGCGTGCGCCTGCTCAACGCGAGCGGAGCGACGATCACCTCCCTCGATGTCGCCTATGTCGGCGAACAGTGGCGCAACAGCGCCGCCGTCGCGCAGAGCCTGACTTTCTCCTACGTCATTGGAAGCCCAGCCGTCACCGGCACTCTGGCCGAATTCCAGGCGGCCGGCACCCCGGTTCCTGCGCTGGATTTCGTCAGCCCGGTCACCGGCGGAACGGCCGGCGCGCTCAATGGCAATACGGCCGCCAACCGCTCGGCGCTGAGTACCACCATCACCGGCCTGTCCATTCCCGACGGCACGGAAATCATGCTGCGCTGGGCCGATCCGCGTCAGACCGGTGCCGCCCACGGCCTCGCCATCGACGAGGTCTCGATCACGCCGCATGGCTCGGCCATCTCCGCGCACACGCTGAGCATCAACGACGTCTCGCGCAATGAAGGCAACGCCGGCACGACCCACTTCGATTTCACGGTGACGTTGTCATCCGCGGCCAGCAACACGGTCACGGTCGACTACGCCACCGCCGACGGCACCGCCAACGCGCCATCGGACTACCTCGCCAGCAGCGGCAGCTTGACGTTCGCCGCCGGCCAGACCAGCGCGACGATTTCCGTGATGGTCAACGGCGACACCCAGGTCGAGCCGGACGAAACCTTCTTCGTCAACTTGAGCAACCCGACTGGCGGCGCCGTGATCGGCGATGCGCAGGGACAGGGCACGATCCTCAACGACGACACCGCCGTCACGATCACGCGCATCCACGCGGTGCAGGGTTCCGGCCCGACCACGCCGATGGCCGGAGCGACGGTCACGGTGGAATCCATTGCCACCGCGGTATACCTCGGCACGGGCAAGCTCGGCGGCTTCTTCCTGCAGGAAGCCGACACCGACGCCGACGCCGACCCGACCACTTCGGAAGGCATTTTCGTGTTCTGCCCGAGCTGCACGGCCGGCTCGATTGCCGAAGGCCAGCGCGTGCGTGTCACCGGCAGCGTCAGCGAATACTTCAACATGACCCAGCTGACGCCTGCCTCGGCGGCGAACGTCACGGTGACCGATTCCGGCAACCTCCTCGACCGCATCACGCCGCAGCCGGTGAGCCTGCCGATCAGCGGCGACGTGGATGCGTTCTATGAAGCGCGCGAAGGCATGCTGGTGACCTACGACTCGCCACTGACGGTCAGCGAGTACTTCGAGCTGTCCCGCTACGGCCAGATCCAACTGGTTGCCGGCACGCGTCCGCGCCAGTTCACCGAAGACAATACGCCCAGCGCGAGCGGCTATGCCGCGCACCTGGCCGATCTGCGCCGCCGCCAGATCATTCTGGATGACGACAACAACATGCAGAACTCGGTGTTGAGCCAGCCGTCCGGCAGCCAGGCGCTGTATTGGCCGCGCACGAACGGCGGCCTGTCCGTCGGCACGCACGGCGTGGATTTCTTCCGCGGCGGCGACCAGGTGGCGAACCTGACCGGCGTGCTGCACTGGTCGTTCGCCGGACTGACCGGAACCGACGCATGGCGCATCCGTCCGACCAACGCCAATCCGGTCACGTTCACGCCGGTGAATGCGCGTCCGGCGACCCCGCCGGCAGTCGGCGGCGCGATCCGCGCGGTCGGCCTGAACCTGCTCAATTACTTCACCACGATCGACACCACCTCCAGCTCGACCTCCGGCGCCTGCGGCCCGAGTCAGACCATGGACTGCCGTGGCGCCGACAGCATCGCCGAGCTGAACCGCCAACGCGCGCGAACGGCCAAGGTCCTGTGCGCGCTGGATGCGGACGTGGCCGGACTGGTGGAGCTGGAAAACACCACGCCGAGCGACACCATCACCGACCTGCTCGGCGCGGTGAATGCGCTGTGCGCCAACGGCCATCCGTACCAGTTCGCCAACACCGGCGGCACGCTGGGCGGCGACGCGATCCGCGTGCAGATCATCTATCGCAGCGGCGTGCTGACGCCGTTCGGTGCACCGCGTACCGACCTCGACCCAATCCACGATCGTCCGCCGACGGCGCAGACCTTCGACGTCACCGATCCGGCCAACCCCGCCTACGGCCAGCGCTTCACCGTCGTCGCCAGCCACTTCAAGTCGAAGGGCAGCTGCCCCGCCAGCGGTGCCAACATCGACCAGAACGACGGCCAGGGCTGCTGGGCGGAGAAGCGCACGCAGCAGGCATCGCGTCTGCTGACCTGGATCAACGGCAGCGTGATTCCCGCCGCCGGCGACCCCGACGTGCTGCTGCTCGGCGACTACAACGCCTACGCCAGCGAAACCGCCATTACCACCTTGAAGGCCGCCGGCTACGTCGACATGCAGAACCATCTGCATGGCACCGATGCGTATTCGTACCTGTTCAACGGCCAGCTCGGTCATCTGGACTACGCGCTGGCCAGCAGCAGCCTTGCCGGACAGATCACCGGCACCGATGCCTGGCATATCAACGCCGACGAAGTGCCCGTGTTCGACTACAACGACGAGATCAAGGACGTCGGCGAGCCGGCGCAGGACCAGAAGCCGGACGGTTCCAGCCTCAGCCCGCCGCGCTTCCTGTGGGAACAGCCGGCCGCCCCGTACCGCGCTTCCGACCACGACCCGATGGTCGTCGGCCTGTTCAGTACCGCCAGCGCCGATCTGGCGGTCTCGATCAGCGACGCACCCGATCCGGTCGTGGCCGGCAATCCGATCACCTACACCATCACGGTCAGCAATGCCGGCGCCGATGCGGCCAGCTCGGTCGTGCTGTCGGACATGCTGCCGGCGGGCACCACCTTCGTGTCGATGACCTCGCCGACCGGCTGGTCCTGCGCATTGCCGCCGGTCGGCAGCAGCGGCACGGCAAGCTGCTCCCTCGCCAGCTTCGCCGTTGGCAATGCGAGCTTCACGCTGACGGTCGCCACGTCCGCCGGGCTCGCCGGCGGCACGGTGATCAGCAACACCGCGACGGTGGCCAGCGGCACCTTCGATCCGGCTTCAGGCAACAACGCCGCCACCGCGACGACGACGGTCACCGCCGCGCCGCAGGGCCAGCTTGCGATTGCCCCGACCAGCCTCGCCTTCGGCAACCAGACGGTCGGCACAACGGCGGCCGCGCGGACGGTAACGCTGTCGAACAACGGCAACGCCTCGCTCAACGTGACCGCGCTGACCGCGGCGACAGCCCCGTTCGCGCGCAGCGGCGGCAGTTGCGCCACCACCCTGCCGATCACGATCGCCGCCGGTGCCAACTGCACGTTGACCTACACCTTCACGCCGACGGCAGTCGGGCTGGCCTCGCAGTCGCTGACCGTGACCGCCAACGCGCCCGGCAGCGGCAGCATCGCGCTGTCCGGCACCGGCACGCAGGGCCGGCTGGTGATCGCACCGACCAGCCTCGCGTTCGGCAACGTGGAAACCGGCACGACCAGTGCGGCGCAGAGCGTGACCCTGACCAACGACGGCACCTCCGCTCTCGACGTGACCGCCCTGACCACGGCGTCCGCGCCGTTCGCGCGCAGCGGTGGAAACTGCACCAGCACGCTGCCGTTCGCTCTGGCGCAAGGCGCGAGCTGCACGCTGACCTATACGTTCGCGCCGAGCGCAAGCGGCGCGGCTTCGCAGTCGCTGACCGTGACCGCCAACGCACCGGGCAGCGGCACGATCGCGCTGTCCGGCAACGGCACGGTGCCGGCGGTGGCCGACGTGGCCGTCTCCATCAGCGACAACCGCAACCACGCGCAGGTCGGCGACACGCTCGACTACGTGATCACGGTAAGCAACGCGAACGGCCCCGCCACCGCGTCGGTGCTGGTCCAGGATGCCTTGCCCAGCGGCCTCGCCAACGGCTCGTGGACGTGTACGCCGACCGGAGCCGCCACCTGCGCCGGCGGCAGCGGCAACGTGCTCGGCGATACCGCCACGCTGCCGAGCGGCACGCAAGTGTCCTACCTCTACTCGGCCACCGTGCAGGCCAGCGCGGCGGACACGATCGTCAACCAGGTCACGGCGCAGGCGTCGAACGTCAGCGATCCGAATCCGGTCAACAACGGTGCCGAGGACACCACCTTGCTGGTGATCTTCCGCGACGGCTTCGAGCTGGGCAGCAGCGCCAGCGTACTGCCGCCCAG
>JASLGB010000046.1 GCA_030150315.1 Dokdonella sp.
CACGAAGGCGTTTCTCCGCCTCGTCGGAATTTCCGGCCTTCAGGAAACAGGTGCCGGAATTGCCGAGTGCCAGCCACGGCGTCTGGTAGAAGGGATCGGCCAGCGCGCGCGTGAAGTAGGTCTGCGAGTCGGCGTAGCGACCCTGACGGCACAGATACCAGCCGTAGTTGTTCGCCTCGGAGCCGCCCTTGGGCTTGAGCTCCGTAGCGCGGCGGTAGTGCTCGCCGGCTTTCGCCGGATCGTTGATCGTCTCGTAGAGCACGGCGATGACGGTATGCGCATCGACATAGCCGGAATCGTATTCGAGCGCCTTCTTGAGGTTTTCGAGCGCGATCTCGAGCTTGCCTTGCTGCATGTACTTCTGGCCGAGGTCGGTGCGCGTGCGCGCCGCATCCTGCCTTTGCGAGGACGCGTTTTCCTTCTTGACGCCGCCGATCGAACCGTCGCTGCATGCCGCCAACGACAACGAGGTGACCAGAAGGAAAACAGCGCAAAAACGCTTACACCACATGCGGACTCCCTTCCTCCAGCTTGCGCCGGAACTCGGCCTGACGACGCGTGCGGTCGGTCACCTGGCCCTTGAGCTGGCCACAGGCGGCGTCGATGTCGTCGCCCCGGGTCCGGCGCACCATCGTCAACACGTTCGCGTCGAGCAGGATCTTCTGGAACGCACGAATCACGGCCTCGTCCGATCGCTCGAAGCGCGTGCCGTGGAATGGGTTGAACGGAATGAGGTTGACCTTCGACGGCACCTTGCGCATCAGCTTGACCAGCTGGCGCGCATGCTCCGGCTGGTCGTTGACGCCCTTGAGCATCGTGTATTCGAACGTGATCGTGGTGCGCGGACGGCGCTGCGTGTAACGCAGGCACGAATCGAGCAGTTCCTTGATCGGGTACTTGCGGTTGAGCGGCACCAGCGCGGTGCGCAGCTCGTCGGTCGGCGCGTGCAACGAAACGGCCAGCGAAACGTCACTGGCTTCCGAGAGCTTGTCGATCATCGGCACGAGGCCGGCGGTCGACAACGTGACGCGCTTGTTGGCAAGGCCGAAACCGAGATCGTCGCGCATCACGCTCATCGCGGTGACGACGTTGTCGAAATTCAGCAGCGGCTCGCCCATGCCCATCATGACGACGTTGGTGAGCTTGCGCTGATGATGCGGCACGTTGCCGAGGTGCTTGGCCGCGACCCACACCTGCCCGATGATCTCGGCGGCGGACAGGTTGCGGTTGAATCCCTGGGTGGCGGTGGAACAGAACTGGCAGTTCAGCCCGCAGCCGACCTGCGAGGACACGCACAGCGTGCCTCGCGAGGTTTCCGGAATGAAAACGGTCTCGATGGCATTGCTGCCATCCATGCCGAGCAACCACTTGTAGGTGCCATCGGTGGCCTGTTTCTCGAACAGGGCCTTCGGCGGAACGATGTCGAGCGCGGCAGAAAGCTTGTCGCGCAGCGCCTTGCCGACATCGGTCATCTGCGCGTAGTCCGTGACCTGCCGGTGATAGACCCACTTCATGACCTGATCGGCACGATAGGGCTTCTCGCCGAGCTGCGCGAACAGGTCGCGCAGCCCTTGGCGGTCATAGTCGAACAGATTGGGCTTGGCCGTCGTCACGGATTCAGATCCCGGGGATTGTCGATACTCAGCGCGGGCAGAGTTCGGTTTCCGCGAAGAAGTACGCAATTTCGGCCTTTGCCGTATCGACTGCGTCCGAGCCGTGCACGGCATTGGCGTCGATGGAGTCGGCGAAGTCGGCGCGGATCGTGCCCGGCTCGGCCTTCTTCGGGTCGGTGGCGCCCATCAGGTCGCGGTGCTTGAGCACGGCGTTGTCGCCTTCCAGCGCTTGGATCATCACCGGGCCGGAAATCATGAACTCGACCAGCGCACCGAAGAACGGGCGCTCGCGATGCACGGCGTAGAAGCCTTCCGCTTCCTTGCGCGACAGGTGCTTCATCTTGGCGGCAACGACCTTGAGGCCGGCCTTCTCGAAACGGGAATAGATTTCGCCGATGACGTTCTTCGCGACGGCATCGGGCTTGATGATGGAAAGCGTACGTTCCAGCGCCATTGGCGGGAATCTCCAGTCTGCAATGAAAAAAGGACAACCCGAGAAACGCCGGAGTCTGGAAACCACGGCGTTCCGCGGAGTTACAAGAGGTTATCGTGCGGGATTCTAGCGGTTCCTGATGCAATTTGACACAACGCACAAGGCTGGTTTGACCCGATTGCATCGCTCGCCTAAGATTCAAACGATCGTTTGATGATACCGAAATTCCTGCCATGCCACCCAGTCAATCCGGCTTCTCCACGCGGGAACGCATCCTCGGCGTCGCCGAGATGCTGTTCGCCCGCCACGGATTCGCAGGCGCCTCGCTGCGACAGGTGACGGCCGCTGCCAAGGTCAATCTGGCGGCGGTCAATTACCACTTCGGCTCGAAGGAAAGCCTGATCGAGGAAGTATTCCGCCGCCGTCTGGACGAGCTCAATCGCCACCGGCTGGAAGCCCTCGCCAAGGCCCTCGACAGCACGCATCCGGCCCTGGAAAGCGTGCTGGATGCGTTCGTGCGTCCCGCGCTTGAACAGTCCATGGACAACGCCGGCGGCGCAGCCTTCGTGCGCGTGCTGGCGCGCGCCTACGCAGAGCACGACGAACGCCTGCGCAAGTTCCTGTCCGACAACTACGGCCATGTACTGCGCGAATTCACCACCGCATTCGCGCAGTTGCTGCCGCATCTGGATCGCGAGGAATTGTACTGGCGGCTGGACATCGTCGCCGGCTCGCTGACCTACGCGATGGCCGATTTCGGAATGATCAAGCGCCGGCAGGACGTCGGTGAACACCGCGAGCGCACGATCCAGCACCTTATCCATTTCGCCGCCGCGGGGCTCAGGGCCGATAGCTGAGTGGCCACAGCCCCGGCACCGCCATGCGTTGCAATACCGCTCGACGACACGATTTCAGCGACACCGTCACCGGCCTTGCAGGCCGCCACCCACCCCGCATCACCAGCCCGGAGTCTTCCATGAGCCACCCGCCTCTCCGCATCCGCAAGGCCGCCGTCCTCGGCGCCGGCGTCATGGGCGCGCAGATCGCCGCCCATCTGGCCAATGCCGACGTCGAAACCCTGCTGTTCGACCTTCCCGCCAAGCAAGGAGACAAGAACGGCATCGCGCAGAAGGCGATTGCCAATCTCGCCAAGCTGTCGCCGGCACCGCTGGCCGACAAGGCCAAGACAGCGGGCATCACGGCCGCCAACTACGATGAGAACCTCGACGCCTTGCGCGACTGCGACCTCGTCATCGAGGCGATCGCCGAACGGCTCGACTGGAAGCTTGATCTTTACAAGAAAATCGCACCGTACCTCTCTGATTCTGCGGTTGTTGCGAGCAATACCTCGGGCCTGTCGATCAATGCACTGGCCGAAGCCCTGCCGGCGAAACTGCGCCCGCGCTTTTCCGGCATCCACTTCTTCAATCCGCCGCGCTACATGCACCTGGTGGAACTGATCCCCGACCGCGAAACCGATCGCAATGTGCTCGCCGGCCTGGAAGCCTTCCTCACCACGACCCTCGGCAAGG
>JASLGB010000058.1 GCA_030150315.1 Dokdonella sp.
CAAGACGGTCGAGCTGCACCGCTCGAACCTGATGCAGAAACTCGGCTCCCGCAACGTGGCCGAGGTGATCCGCATTGCCCTCGGCCACGAACAACCCCATGGAGCCAACCCACGATGACGGCAGTCTCCGCCGTTGACATCCAGAGTCCTGTCGCGCGCCCCCTGTCCGATCGACTGCGCGCGATCCCTCCGGATCGCGCCGCAGCGATCACGCGCCTGCTCGGCACAGGCAGCCGCCTGCTGATCGAGTCCGACGACCTGCAGCTCGAACTGCGCGGCGATGTCGCCCAGCTCGCGCCGCAGGCCACGACCATCGAACTTGGACACGCGCACGGCCGCATTCCGCTGGTGTTCGCCCATGAGGGACACGGGGCGACCGTCGGCGATCGCAGCTGGCAGGACTTCGGCGGCGACGCAAGGCTGCTGGCCTGGGCGCTGGCCTACGAGCCGCTGCTTGCGCAGCTGGCGGACCTGCTCGGCACACCGCTGCTGCCACTGGAGCTGCGCAATGCACCCGACCGTCGCACCGATGTCTGGCATTGGGTCGAGTTCCGTTTCAGCCGCCATGGCAGGGAGCAAGTGCACGGGCTGATCGGCCTGGACGAGCCCACGCTCGATGCGCTCGCCGGCGCGCCGGACTGGCACCGGGCCGACAGCGACACCCACGTGGACAGCGGCGAGGTGCCGTTTCCGTGCCACCTGCTGATGCCGGTGACGGATGTCACGAGCGCACTGCTGCGCGAGCTGGGCGCGGGTGACGTGATCCTGCTCGGCTCGCGTTCGCTCGCGACCTCCACCTTGCGATTCTTCGCCGATACCGGCGCGCCCACGCTGGATGCACGCCATGCCTGGCTGGCCGCCGCGAACGCCGGCGGCATCTCCATCACGCGCCCGTTGAGCACGGCCGAACTGAGGAACCTGACGATGACCGAAAACGAGCCCGAACCGATCGCCGACGAGGGCGCGGACACCCCCGAAGTGGACGTGCGAGACGCGGTGCCCGTGCGGGTCGACCTGCTGCTGGACACACTGTCCCTGACGCTGGCCGAGCTGTCGGCGATGGCCGCCGGACAGATCCTCGAACTGCGCCAGCCGGTGGAAGGCGTCAGCGTCGAGCTGCGCGCCAACGGCAAGGTTTTCGGCAGCGGTGAACTGGTCTCCCTCGGCGAGACGCTGGGCGTGAAGGTCACACGGATCGGTGGCGCCCGTGGACTTCAGTAGTTTCTCGCCCGCCCTCGTCATCACCACGGTCGTCGGGCTTGCGCTGGCGCCCTTCGTCGCGGTCATGGTGACCTCGTTCACGAAGATCGTGGTCGTCATCAGCCTGCTGCGCAACGCGCTCGGACTGCAGCAGACGCCGCCCAACGTCGTCATCAACGGCCTGGCCATCATCCTTTCGGTCTACGTGATGTACCCGGTCATCCTCGACACGCTGGACAACGTCAGCGCCAACACCGCTGCGCATGCGCAATACGGCGGCGACGAGCGCATGTCGGTGGATCGGCTGGGGCAGATGATCAATGCGGGCAAGGAGCCGCTGCGCGCATTCCTGATCAAGCACTCGCACGAGAACGAGCGGCGCTTTTTCCTGGAGAGCGCCAAGCGACTGCTGCCACCGTCGCAACAGACCGACCTGACCGCCGACGACTTTATCGTGGTCATGCCGGCTTTCACGGTGAGCGAGCTGACGGAAGCCTTCCAGATCGGATTCCTGCTGTTTCTGCCATTCATCGTGGTCGACCTCATCGTGTCCAACATCCTGCTCGCGCTGGGCATGATGATGCTGTCGCCGACCATGGTCTCGCTGCCGTTCAAGTTGTTGTTGTTCGTCATCCTCAACGGCTGGGCCAAGCTGGTCCACGGCCTCGTGGCCACCTATCAGTAGCGGAGCCGGCGCATGTACCAGAACGAGATCAACCTCGCGCGCGAAGCCCTCTGGCTGGTGCTTCTGCTGTCGGCGCCGCCGATCCTCGCGGCGGCGATCAGCGGCCTGCTGATCGCCTTCCTGCAGGCGGTGACGCAGCTGCAGGAGCAGACGTTTCCGTATGCGGTGAAATTCACCTCCGTCGTGCTGGCCCTGTTTGCGACCGCCACCGTGCTCGGCGGCACGCTGTACAACTACGCCAACAACCTGTTCAGCAATTTCGCCACGCTGATCCGATGACGCGCCCGTCCCCGCAATCGACCTTCCCGGAGCGCCGCGCGCATGCCGTTTGAGTACCTGCAAAGCCAGGGGCTGGCGATCGCCCTGACGCTGCCGCGCATTGCCGCGGCCTTCCTGATCCTGCCGATGATGACGCAGGAGACGGTGCCCGCGCTGGTGCGCAACAGCTTCTTCGTCAGCCTGGCCATCGTCGCCTACCCGATCGCGGCCGCGTCGGCGCCTGCCGGCGCAATGACGCAGGGAACCTGGGCGATCATCGTGCTGAAGGAGGTCTTCGTCGGCGTGGTCATCGGCTTCAGCTTCAGTGCCGTTTTCTGGGCATTGAGTGCGGCCGGCAACGTCATCGACGTCAAGGTCGGCTCGTCGATGGCCAGCGTCATGGATCCGATCTCCGGCCATCAGACTTCGCTGACCGGCCTTTTCCTGTCGCAGTTCGGCATGTGGCTGTTCATGGCCACCGGCGCGTTCACGCT
>JASLGB010000065.1 GCA_030150315.1 Dokdonella sp.
TCGGTCGAGGTGATGCCGGCGACGCACTTGCGCCAGCCATCGGCGAGGATCGAGGCGGAGCGCGTTCGCGCGTGGCGTTCCAGCTCGGCTTCCGACGCGCCTTCGTGGATGAGGCGGCGCATCGCGTCGTCGACGGGAACCAGTTCGTACAGGCCGGTGCGGCCGCGGTAGCCGGTTTCGCGTCCGGCCAGATCGGTGCGCGGGCGATACAGCGTGACGTCCGCGTCGGTCGGCTGGCCGAACGCCGCCAGCTCCGCCGGGGTTGCCGCATACGCCTCGCGCAAGGCCGGGTCGAGCACACGCACCAGCCGCTGCGCGACGACGCCGATCAGCGACGAGGACAGCAGGAACGGCTCCACGCCCATGTCGCGCAGGCGCGCGACTGCGCCGACGGCGGAATTGGTATGCAGGGTGGACAGCACCAGATGGCCGGTGAGCGAGGCCTGCACCGCGATCTCGGCGGTTTCCAGATCGCGGATCTCGCCGACCATGACCACGTCCGGGTCCTGGCGCAGGATCGCGCGCAGGCCGCGTGCGAAGGTCATGTCGACGCGCGGATTGACCTGCGTCTGGCCGACGCCGTCGAGGTAGTACTCGATCGGATCCTCGACCGTCATGATGTTGCGCGAGCTGTCGTTGAGCTTGAGCAGCGAGCCGTACAGCGTGGTCGACTTGCCCGATCCGGTCGGGCCGGTCACCAGCAGGATGCCGTGCGGACGCGCGACGAGTTCTTCCAGCCGCGTGCGCGTGACCTCGTCGAGGCCGAGCTGGGCCAGGTCGAGTTTGCCGGCCTGCTTGTCGAGCAGGCGCAGCACCACGCGCTCGCCACGGCCGGCCGGAATCGTCGACACGCGCACATCGACCGGGCGACCGGCGATGCGCAGACCGATGCGCCCGTCCTGCGGCAAGCGCCGCTCGGCGATGTCGAGCTTGGCCATGACCTTGATGCGGCTGACGACCGCACCGGCGATCGCCTTCTGCGGACTGAGCACTTCGCGCAGCACGCCGTCGACGCGGAAGCGCACGACCAGCCGGTTCTCGTACGGCTCGATGTGGATGTCGGACGCACCGTCCTTTACCGCCTCGGTCAGCAAGGCATTGATGAGGCGGATGATCGGCGCGTCGTCGTCGCTTTCGAGCAGGTCTTCCGGCTCGGGCAGTTCGTCGGCGACGGCTTTCAAATCCATGCGCTCGTCGAGATCGGAGACCATCGCGCGTGCGTCGTCGCCCTGTTCGTAGAGGTCGCGCAGCAGGCGTTCGAAGTCGCCCGGCGCGAACGTTGTGAAACGCAGCGGCGCGCGATAGTGGCGACGCAATTCCGCCAGCACGTCGGCCTTGGCATCGGCGCGGCAGGCGATTTCGGCGACGCCACCCTGCCAGCCGGTCAGGGCGACGCCGTGGCGGCGCGCGAAACCGAAGCCTGGCCGCGGCAGATGGTTCGTGCTCATGGGTTCGCTCCGGAGCAATCGACCGCGACCGCTGCTGCGGGCGCTCCTTCGCGGGTCGGCAACGTGGGCATCGCCGACACTCAGCGGCGACGCGCCGGATCGTTGGCGGGGCGTGCCGGCGAGGGCGCGCCGTCCAGCGACGGGCTGGCAAGGAAGTCGTGCACGTCGGGCAGCAGCGGGCGCTGCGAGCGTGGCGTGATCGGCCAGTCCTGCTGGCGCATCTGCAGTTGCTCGGTACGCATGTAGTTGTACTTCTCGCTCGACACCGCCGCTTCGGTGGCTTCGTCGCGCAGGATCTTCGGGTGCAGGAACACCATCAGGTCACGCTTCTGGCGATCGTTGGTGCGGTAGCGGAACAGGTTGCCGAGCACCGGCACGTCACCAAGTACGGGCACCTTCTGCGCGCTGTCGGTCAGCTGCGTGTCGATCAGGCCGCCGAGCACGAGCAGCGCATCGTCCTTGACCAGCACGCTGGTGGTCAGCTCGCGCTTGTTGGTGACCAGGTCGACCGCACCGGAAACGGTCGGCGCGATGGACGAGACTTCCTGATGGATGTCCAGCCGCACCGATTCGCCTTCGTTGATCTGCGGCTTCACCTTCAACACGAGGCCGACGTCCTTGCGCTCGATGGTCTGGAACGGGTTGGTGATGCCGTTGGTCACGTTGCCGGCGCCGCCGCCGAGCGAGGCATTGGTGGTGTACTGGCCGGTCAGGAACGGCACTTCCTGCGCGACCTTGATCTGCGCTTCCTGGTTGTCCAGCGTCAGCACCGAGGGCGTCGACAGGATGTTGGAATTGCCGTCGCCACGCAGCGCGCTGATCAACGCGCCCAGCTGCGCGATCGGCTTGCCGTCCGGCCCGGCGATGGTGCCGGCGATGTAGCCGAGGTTGAAGCCGTTGCCGACACCGAACGGATTGAGCGAGGCCGACAGAATGTTGTTGCCGCGCGAGGTGCCGGTGAAGTTGGTGCCACCGACGATGTGGCGGTCGCCGGCCACCTGCCATTGCACGCCGAGCTCGCTGGCGGTCTTGTCCGAAACTTCCGCGATGACCGCCTCGATCAGCACCTGGTTGCGGCGGATGTCGAGCTGGCGCACGACCGCCGACAGCGAGCGGAAAATCGCCGGTGGCGCGCTGATGATGAGGGCATTGGTTTCCTCGTGCGCCTGGATCGTCGCCACCGATGCCGCCGCACCCGGCGCCTCGCCCGCCTTGGCGGCCGTCGGCGGCACGCTGCCGCTGAGCGTGGCGGCCACGCCTTGCAGGATCGGCACCAGATCCTTCGCGCTGGCGTAGCGCAGATAGACCACCTGCGTGTCACCGCCGTCGTTGACCGGGCTGTCCAGATGCGCGATCAGCGCGCGCAGCTTGAGGCGGCTGTTCTTCGAGCCGGCCAGCAGGATCGAGTTGGTGCGCGTGTCGGCGAACACGCGCGTGCCGTCGCCGTTCGCCTGCGCGCTCTTGTCCTCGGCCAGAGAGGTCAGGGTGCGCGCCAGTTCGGCCGCATTCGCGTGCCGCAGCGGCACCATTTCCACCTGCGCATCGGAAACGGTATCGATGCGCTGCACGATATCGACCAGACGCTTCACGTTGCCGGCGCGATCGGAAATGACCAGCGCGTTGGAGGCGGTATGTGCCAGCAGCTGGCCACCCTGCGGCATCAGCGGACGCAGGATCGCCACCAGCTCCGCCGCCGGGACGTGCTTGACCGGCACGATCTGCGTGACCATTTCGTCGCCCGAATCGGTGCGCGCATGTCCGAGGCCGGCACCGCCGTCGGCCTGCGCGACGGCCTCCGGCACGATCTTGACCATGCTGCCGGACGGCACCGCCGCCAGCCCGTGCACGCGCAATACCGAAAGGAACACGTCGTAGATCTCGTCCGCGCGCATCGGCTGTGCCGACACCACGGTGACCTTGCCCTGCACGTTCGGACCGACGATGAAGTTCTTGCCGGTGATCTCGCTGACCGTCGCGATCAACGCCTGGATGTCGGCGTCCTTCAGATTCAGTGTGTGGCGGCCATCGGCCGTGCGCGCATGGCCGGGGGATGCCTCCGGCACAACCTGCGCGAACGCCACACCATGCATCGTGGCCAACAGGGCAAATGCGAGCGGCAGAAAACGCATTACGGGATTTCCTCGACAGGAGACGGCTCGATCAGGAGCAAACGGGAACACGCAACCGCGCCGCAACGCGCGCAGGCCAAACCGGACGGACCACGCACCCTTCGTCTTCGCCGATGCGGACGCGCAAGCGCGGATCATTGCAGACCCACGCGGATTTCGACCGGACTGCCGTCACGCAGCACGGTGACGCTGGCCGACTTCGCACTCGCCAGCGTGGACAGGATCTGCTGCCCGCGCGCGGGCGAATCGATTGCCTGCCCGTCGACCGCCGTCACCACATCGCCGGTACGCAGGCCGAACAGGCCGACCAGCGCTGCATCCGCTCCCGGGGCGATGCGCACGCCGGTCAGGCGCCCGCCATCGAGCACCGGAACGGCGCGCACGCGCTGCATAAGTTCCTGCGGATTGCGCTGCAGATCGGCAAGCATGCGCTGCGCCTCGGGCGAGACGGTCACGCTGCGCTGCGCCGCCGGCGCACTCGCCGGGTTCGCTGGCTGGCCGATGCCGGTCGCGCGGCTGCTGGCGCTGGCCGGCGTCGCGCGAACGACCTCGGCAGGCGCCAGATTCCGGTCACGCGGCAGCTGCAGGGTTTCGTCCGACCCATTGCGTGTCAGGACGACGCGGTCCGCGTAGACGGCCGCCAAACGCACACCGGCGACAACCTCCTGGCCGACACGGAACGAGCGCTCAAGGCCGTCGTCGCCGGCGATCATCGCGAAACCGGCGCTTGGATCGGCATCCGCGACCGTGCCGCGCAGGATCAGCCCCAACGTCGAAGCGGCACCGCCGTCTGCGCCGAGGGCGCGCGGCGTGTCGCCAAACAGATGCCAGCTGGCAATCGAGCGCTCCGGCGCGGAAGCGGCTGCGGTTCCGGCGGCCACCGATGGCGCTGCGGCAGTCGCGTCGTCGCGCGGCACGAACTGCCACGCCAGCCGCAGCAGCAGGAACGCCGCCAACGCAGCCAGCGCAATGCAGGCCAGCCACGCCGCCGTTCCTGCGCCGCGATCGCGATCAATGGCAAATCCGCGCCACGCCATGCGCAACGCCCCCGGAGAAAAAGACAGGCAAGCGTAGCAAACGGCGACCGGTGGAGCGATGCGAATCCATGTCCGATGGCGCCGGAATTTCGCGTAACCCGTCATGAACCGGCCAGCAGGCCGTTACCAAGGCAGCCAGGCGGACACGGGACCGATTCACGCATGCGGCAGCACAAGCCTGTTTTCCGACCTCTTCTGCGCCGGGAGCCACGCCATGAGTCCTGCACAGCAGTAGCCATTCGAAGGCAGCGTTGCCGAAACCCCGTGGGCGGGAACGACCCACCTGCGTTTGATCGGACATTCCCCGAAAGCATC
>JASLGB010000137.1 GCA_030150315.1 Dokdonella sp.
TTGCCGACGGCTGGATCGAGAAGCCGGCGGGCGTATAATCCGTCCAGACTGGCTAGATGGAGGATCGCACATGAACTGGCAACTGCAGGAAGCCAAGAATCGGCTCAGCGAAGTGGTGCGTGCGGCCAAGACCAAGGGGCCGCAGGTGATCACCGTTCACGGCAAGGAAGAGGTCGCCGTGGTGTCGATCGAGGAACTGCGCCAACTCAAGCGCCGCGGCAACCCGTCCGGCAAGAGCTGGTGGGAAACTGCGCCCAAGGTTGATTTGGTCATCGAGCGCTCGCGTGACACGGGCCGGAAGGTAAGCCTCGGCTGATGCGCGGCTATCTGCTCGATACCTGCGTCGTTTCCGAGGCCACTCGTCCGCGACCATCGGCGAAAGTCCGCGACTGGATTCGCGCGACATTGCCGGAGCGCCAATTCCTCAGCGTCGTCACGCTGACCGAGATCGAGCAAGGCATCGCCACGCTCGATAACGCCGGCAAGGCGGTGAAGTTGCGGGACTGGCTGCAAAACGAAGTCCTGCCTGGTTTCGAGGGTCGGATCATCGATGTCGACCCGAATGTCGCCGTTCGCTGGGGACGTCTTGTGGGCGACGGTCGGCGCGCCGGACAGCCGCCCCCCGTCATGGATGCGCTGCTTGCGGCAACCGCGCTCGAACACGGACTGTCCCTGGTGACGCGCAACGTCGCCGATTTCATGTGCTTCAATCTGGAACTCGTCAACCCGTGGCAATGACCCAACCCACCCTTCTCATCGCTGACGACCAGCGCGACATCCTCGAAGCGCTGCGCCTGCTGCTCAAGGCCGAAGGCATTGCCTGCGTTGCCGTGGACGGCCCCTCCGGCGCGCTCGACGCGGCGCGCCGCCAGCGCTTCGACGCGGCGCTGATCGACCTCAACTACACGCGCGACACGACCTCCGGCGCCGAAGGCCTGGAACTGCTGCGCGAACTGAAGAAGCTCGACGCCGAACTGCCGGTGATCGCCATGACGGCCTGGGGCACGATCGACATCGCAGTCGAGGCGATGCGCCTCGGCGCGGGCGATTTCGTCGAAAAGCCGTGGGACAACCAGCGCCTGGTCAGCATCGTGCGCAACCAGCTCGCGCTCGGCGCATCGCGCCGCAACGAACGCCGGCTGGCCGCCGAGAATGCCTTGCTGCGCGGCAGCGACGAGGAGGAATTCATCGCCGACTCCACGCCGATGCGCACCCTGCTGGCGACCTTGCAGCGCGTGGCGCCCTCGGACGCGAACGTGCTGATCCTCGGCGAGAACGGCACCGGCAAGGGCGTCATCGCGCGCCATCTGCATGCGCTGTCGCGGCGCGCGGAAAAATCCTTCGTCAAGGTCAACATGGGCGGCATCCCGGAGACCGTGTTCGAGGCGGAAATGTTCGGCCATGTCAAAGGCGCCTTCACCGACGCCAAGGCCGACCGCATCGGCCGCTTCGAGCTGGCCGATGGCGGCACCCTGTTTCTCGACGAAATCGCCAACATCCCGCCGGCACAGCAACCCAAGCTGCTGCGCGTTCTGGAAGACGGCGAACTGGAGCGCGTGGGCTCGTCGCGCACGCTGAAGGTCGATGTGCGCCTGGTGTCGGCGACCAATGCCGACCTCGCCGCCGACGTCGCACGCGGCCTGTTCCGCAAGGACCTGATGTTCCGACTCAACACGGTCGAGTTGCGCCTGCCGCCGCTGCGCGATCGCGGCGAGGACATCGCACGTCTGGCGGCCTCGTTCCTGGCCCGCTTCGGCGCGCGCTACCAGCGCGACGGCCTGCGTTTCGCGCCGTCGGCGCTGCGCGCGCTCGGCCATTACGACTGGCCCGGCAATGTGCGCGAGCTGTCGCACGTGATCGAGCGTGCCGCGCTGATGAGCGACTCGGCCGAGATCGACGAGGACGCGCTGAACCTGAAGCCGGCTGCTCCGCACGATCTGAGCGGCGCCGCCGCCCTGGCTGCCAGCGAATCGCTGACGGTCGAGCAGGCCGAGGAACGCATGGTGCGCGAGGCGCTGGACCGCACCGGCGGCAACATCCAGCGTGCCGCCGCGCAGCTCGGCCTCAGCCGTCCCTCGCTGTATCGCCGCTTGGCCAAGTACGGCATCGAGACCGGAAACTGATGCCGCGCGCGCCGCGCTGGAGTTACGAAAACCGCCTGCTGCTGGCCTTGCTGGCGACGGCGCTTCCTGCACTCGCGGCGTTCGCCGGCATCGTGCTCTACGCCTTTGGCAATGGCTGGAAACCGCTGCTCGCCATCGCTGCGGTCGCGGTCGCGACGCTGATGCTGGCGATCGCGCTGCAGCGTCGCGCGGTGTTTCCGCTGTACACGCTGACCAACCTGCTCGAAGCCCTGCGCGAAGGCGATTACAGCCTGCGCGGTTCGCGCGCCCGACGCGGCGATGCGGTCGGCGAAGTGACCTGGGAAATCAATGCGCTGGCGCAGACGCTGCGCGAGCAGCGCCTGGCGGTCGAGGAAAAGGGCGCCCTGCTGACCAAGGTGCTGGCCGCGCTCGACATCGCGGTGCTGAGTTTCGATGCGGAAGGTTTCCTCGCGCTGGCCAACCCGGCCGCCGAACGCCTGCTCGGCCGCCCGTTCGCGGCGTTGGATGGCCGCTCGGCGCAGTCGCTGGGGCTGGATCGTTTCCTCGGCGAGGAAACCCTGGGCGAACGGCTGCCCAGCGTGGTCGAACACGCCTTCCCCGGCGGCAGCGGACGCTGGGGAATCCGCCACGCGCGCTTTCGCGCCGATGGCCGTCCGCACGACTTGCTCGTCGTCACCGATCTCAGCCGCGCGCTGCGCGAAGAAGAACGCCTCGCCTGGCAACGCCTGCTGCGCGTTCTCGGGCATGAGCTCAACAACTCGCTAGCGCCGATCCGGTCGATGGCCGAAACGGTGGCGCGCCTGCTCGGCAACGATCCCCTGCCGGACGACTGGCGCGACGACGCGCGCAGCGGCCTCGGTGTCATCGCCGACCGCGCCGATGCGCTGGCGCGCTTCATGGCGCGCTACACCCAGCTCGCGCGCCTGCCGCCGCCGAGCCGGCGCGACACCGCCTTCGACGATCTCGCGCGCCGCGCCGCGCGCCTGGAACAGCGGCTGGACGTGCGCATCGCCGAATCTCCGGCTCTGCGCGCCGACATCGACCCAGACCAGATCGAACAGGTGCTGATCAACCTGCTCCGCAATGCGGTGGACGCAGCGTTGGCGGCTGGCGGCAAGGTGTCGCTCGGCTGGCGTGAAGAAAACGGAATGCTGGTGGTCGACATCGTCGACGGCGGCCCCGGCTTGCCGCCGAGCGGCAACCTGTTCGTGCCGTTCTTCACCACCAAGCCCGGCGGCTCCGGCATCGGTCTGGTGCTGGCGCGACAGATCGTGGAGCAGCACGGCGGCTCGCTGTCGCTGGCCAATCGAGACGACGCAAGCGGCTGCATCGCACGCATCCAGCTCCCGCTGCACGACAGCCCGACCTGAGCGGCCGCGCTCAGGCCTGCGCGAAGTCGAAGGCGAGCACGTCGCGGATATCGTCGGTGTCGGCCAGGCACATCAGCAGTCGCTCGATGCCGAGCGCGACACCGGCGCAGGCCGGCATCTGCGGCAACGCGGCCAGCAGGCGCTCGTCGAGCGGGAGGGCCGGCTGGCCGCGCTCGCGC
>JASLGB010000184.1 GCA_030150315.1 Dokdonella sp.
GAGAGCACTTATAGTTACTGGTCTCCTGACGTGAGCTGCCCTGTTCTGCTGAGAGGCCTTCGTCGCTGCGTGGTTCGTGTGCATGTCGGCGCCGACGGCGGTCACGCCATGCGGACGCGCATTGCCGTAGCTGCGGATCGCGATCTTGCCCTTCTTGGTCTTGCGGTCGCCTCTGCCCATGATTTCTCTTGTAACCCGAATTCTGTAGGGGCGCGCAGGATAGCAGGCAAACCCGGCTATGCAAGATCGGCCGCGGCCGGCCGGAACCGTCAACTTCCGCAACGCGGCTCCGCGCAGTCGCCGCGCTCGATCTGGATCGTGATGTGCTCGATGCGGAAACGCAGTTCCAGGAGATGACGGATCGCATGGATTGCCGCGTCGGGATCCAGCTCGTCGCGCAGCTGCGCATGCAGGGTGGCCACGTGATAGCCGTTGGCCAGCTGCCACACATGCACATGGTGGACGCCGCACACGCCCTCCACTTCGGACTCGATCGCCCCGGCCACCAGATCGGCATGAATGCCCTCGGGCGCGCCTTCGAGCAGGATATGGGCCGAGCGGCGCATCAGTCGCCAGGCGCTGCGCAGGATCAGCAGCGACACCAGAACCGACAGCAGCGGATCGATCCAGAGCCAGCCGAAGCGTCCGATCAGCAACGCGGCGGTCACCGCTCCGACCGAGCCGAACAAGTCGCCAAGCACATGCAGGCGCGCGCTGGCCGTGTTGAGGTCGTCGTGGTGGTGCCCGGACAGCACGAACAGCACGAAGGCATTGACGGCCAGGCCAGCCACGGCCACCCACAGCATCATGCCGGATAGGATCGGCTGCGGATCGTTGAGCCGCATCAGCGCCTCCACGGCGCTCCACGCGACCAGCACGAACTGGACCAGCGAATTGCTGTAGCCGACGAGGATTTCCAGTCGACCATAGCCGAAGCTGCGCCGCGCATCGGCCGGCTTGCGCGCGAAATGCGCTCCCAGCCACGCGAACAGCAAGGCCGCCGCATCGACCAGCATGTGGCCGGCATCGGCAAGCAGCGCCAGCGAACCGGACATCCATCCGCCGACCGCCTCGACCACCAAGGTGATCGTGGTCAGCGCAAACGCAAGCAGCAGCTTCCCTTCCCGGCCGCCTCCGTCACTGGCGTGGACGTGCGTGTGGCCGTGATCGTGGCCATGGCCGTGATGATGGTCGTGGTCGTGGGCACTCATGGGCAGGTACGGCGCCACCGCAATCGCTAGGAGGCGAGCAGACTAGGCAGCCGGCGCTGCGTTACACAATCGCACTGCCGGCTGGCGCAGCATCGCTCATCCACAGCATCCGTCGTGCATGTGCGCGTGCAGGCGGGCATGGGCATGCGTGAGGCGCAAATTGACCACGTGCGACAGCGCCACCAGAACGCCTCCGGCGCTCACCAGTGCCGCGTGGCCGACGGCGCCGTGGTCGAAGTCGACCACGATGCCTGCAAACAGCAAGGCGATCCCAGGCACCAGCATGACGAACGCACGCAAGCTCTGATGGCGGCGAAAACCGAGCAGCAGCGAGGCCAGCGCCAACGTGGCAGCGAACACGACCACCATGCGTTCGAAGCCGTGATCGGCGAGGAAACCCAGCCCCATCATCGGCAACACGGCGATCACCAGCGGCAGCAAGGCACAGTGCAGCGCGCACAGGAACGACACGGTCGCTCCGAAGCGGTCCGCGGCGCGGGCAATCCAGGATGGGTGGGAAGATACATTCATGGCGGAAGGCACACGTTATAACATAACCGCAGAGGGGAGCCGCGCAGGCCAGCCCGTGACTTTCGTCCGGCTTGCCATGCGCCGCGAAAGTAATAATATAACATTACTCCCACAGCCTGTATCGAGACATGCCTCCAAATTCCCTCGCGCTGACTCCCCTCGCCCTGTGCATCTGCCTCGTCCTGGCGATTCCGTCGGCCCGCGCAGAGCAGGCGCCGCCTCCCGCCGACGATCATGTCGAATCCGCCACCGCCCTGAATGAAGTGATCGTCACCGCCGTGCCACTGAACCAGAGCGCCGACCAATTGGTCACTCCGGTCAGCGTGCTGGCCGGCACGCAGCTCGACGACGCACGCAGCGGCACCATCGGCCAGACCGTGGCGGGCGTACCGGGCGTGCAGACTTCGTCGTTCGGAGCCGGCGCGGGCCGACCGGTGATCCGCGGACTGGACGGCGCGCGCGTTTCCGTCCTCGCCAACGGCCTCGGCTCGGCGGACGTTTCCAATGTCAGCCAGGACCACGCCGTCGCGGTCGAGCCCTTTCTTGCCGACCAGATCGAAATCCTCAAGGGCCCGTCCACCCTGCTCTATGGCTCGGGCGCGATTGGCGGCATCGTCAATCTTGTCGATGGCCGCATTCCGCAGTCGGTGCCGGACAACGGCTTCTCCGGTCGCGCGCTGGTGCAGTACGACAGCGCCTCCAACGGCAATACGGAGATGGCGCGCATCGACATGGGCGGCAGCGGCTTTGCCCTGCACGCCGACGCGCTGAACCGGCGCGATGGCAACTACGACATTCCCGGCGGATCGCTGGACAACAGCTGGGTGCACACCAAGGGCGGCGCCTTCGGAGGCTCGGTGATCGGCGACTGGGGCTTCGTCGGCCTGTCGATTGCGCGTCATCTCAGCCAGTACGGCAATCCGGCCGAACCCGGCGATGCGGACGACGGCGAGCCGCCGGTGTACATCTCGATGGGCCAGACCCGCTACGACCTCAAGGGCGCGCTGAACTCGCCGTTCGCCGGCATCGACCGCATCGATTTCAGCTTCGGCCACGCCGACTACCAGCACGTCGAATACGAAGGCGACGAGGCGGGCACTACCTTCTTCAACCGCTCGAACGAAGGTCGCCTGCAGTTTTCCTACGTCCCGATCGCCGACTGGATCGGCGCCTTCGGCGTGCAGGCTTTCGACCGCCGTTTCGCCGCCATCGGCGAAGAAAGCTTTGTGCCGCCGACCACGACCAAGGGCATCGGCGTCTTCGTGACGGGCCAGCGCGAATTCGGCCCGCTCAAGGTCGAGCTCGGCGCACGCACGGATCGGCAGAGCAGCACGCCCGAGGAAGGCAGCAAGCGCGACTTCAGCCCGCTGAGCCTGTCCGCCGGATTCGGCTGGCGCCTGGATGACCACTGGCATCTCAGCCTCAACCTCGACCGCGCGCAACGCGCACCGGTGGAGGAAGAACTGTTCGCCAACGGGCCGCACGCTGCGTCCGCCACCTACGAAATCGGCGATCCGCTGCTGCGCAAGGAAACCGCAAACCAGGCGGAAATCGGCCTGCACTACCACGGCGAACGGCTCGAGGCGAAGGTCGCCGCGTACTACAACCGCTACGACCACTTCATCCATCTGGCCGACACCGGCGAAGTCGAGGACGACTTCCCCGTGCGCCAGTGGACGCAGCGCAATGCCACGTTCCGCGGCGGCGAAGCGGAAGCCACCTTCCACCTCGCCAAGGGCGCCGGCGGCCACTACGACCTTCGCGTCTGGGGCGACACCGTGCGCGCCACCCTGGTCGGCGGCGGCAATCTTCCGCGCATGCCGGCAGCGCGCCTGGGCACGGAACTGAACTGGCACAACGACCTCTGGCGCGCGAGCCTCGGCGCCACGCGCTATTTCAAGCAAGACAAGATCGCCGAGTTCGAAACCGACACCGCCGGTTTCACCCTCGTCAACGCGCGCGCCGCGTGGAGCTTCTTCAATTCCGGCAACTCAAGCTGGGAGGCATTCGTGAACGCCGACAACCTGACCAATCAGACGGCGCGCCTCTCGACCTCGCTGATCAAGGATCACGCGCCCCTGCCGGGACGCAACTTCTCGATCGGCGTACGCGGCATGTTCTGAGCCTTCGCCCGCTGCGCAAGGCAGCGGGCAATCGCGACCACAGGCGCGCGGGACGCAACCACGTCTCGCGCGCCTTGCGTTTCGAGCAGCGCCCCGTCAGAGCGACGCCGCGCGACGCGATGCGTCGATGATCAGGTCGTAACGCCCGCGCCCGACCCAGTCACGCGGCACCATCCACGAACCGCCGATGCAGGCGACGTTCGCTTGCGCGAGATAGGCCGGCGCATCGGCTTCCGCAATGCCGCCGCTCGGCGCCAGTAGCATGTCTGGCAGCGGCCCCTGCAGCAGCCGCACCAGCGCCACGCCGCCAAGCGCCGCGACCGGAAACAGCTTGGCGATGCGGAAGCCGCGCGCCGCCAGCGCCATCAGCTCGCTCGGCGTCGCAGCGGCCGGCGTTGCCGGAATGCAGGCCTCGACCAGCGCATCGAGCAATGCCGGAGTCGAACCCGGCGTGACGATGAAGTCCACACCAGCCGAACGCGCGCGATCGACGTCTTCCGGCACGCGCACGGTTCCCGCGCCGACAATGACGCCGGGCACCTCGTGCTTGATCGCGCGGATCGCATCGCAGGAGGACGGCGTGCGCAAGGCGATCTCGATCGTTGCCAATCCGCCCTGCTGCAGCGCGCGCGCCACGGCGACACCTTCCGTCGCCGAATCGACCGTCACGACCGGCAGCACTCGGGCTGCCCGCAGCAGCGCAATCGTCGCCTCCTGGCTGGTGTTGAAATCCTGGTTCTTCTTCATGTGTCTCCTCTCGATACGGGGCCGCGCAGGTGCGCGCGCTCGCCGCGCCGCGTGAACGAAGTCACGCACGGGCCGCCCCGGAAAATCCGTTCCTGTCGTCGGTCAGGCCGTGTCATCCAGGTGCCCGATCGCGCTGCCGTGCCTGCCGGCGCGGGACAGCGGAATCGGCGCTCGTGGCGAACGGGTCCTGCACCGCATCAGGCGTCCTTCGCCTCGAACGGCGCATACGCGGTCAAGCGGCCGACGTCGTATTCGGTTTCGGTCTTGCGCCGGCCGTCACCCGCGAACGGAAGACCGCAGGAGATCGACAGCGCGCCCTCGTCTGCCGGGCCGACATTGGCGCGATTGAACGCGAACAGCGCGCGCCCGAGGTCCTCGCCGGCCGGTGCCGTATTCGACGCCGGGCGACGTTCGTGCCATTCCGCCGCATCCACCCGCACATCGAAGTGGCCGTGTTCTGCGTCGATGACGACGGTATCGCCGTCGCGCAAATTCGCTATGGCACCACCGACGGCGGCCTCAGGCGTCACATGGATCGCCGACAGGACCTTGCCGGACGCCCCGGACAATCGGCCATCGGTCAGCAGGGCGACGCGCCGCCCCTGATTCTGCAGCATGCCGAGCAGCGGCATCAGGCTGTGCAACTCGGGCATGCCGTTCGCGCGCGGTCCCTGGTATCGCACCACTGCCACGAAATCGCGCGGCAGGCTGCCGGCCTTGTGCCGCTCGCGCAGCTCTGCCGGATCGTCGACGACCACCGCTGGCGCCTCGATGTGCCGATACTCGTGCTTCACCGCCGACACCTTCGCCAGCGCGCGGCCCAATGCGCCGCGCAGCAGGCGCAAGCCGCCGGTCGCCTCGAACGGATTGGTGGCCGGCCGCAGCACCGCCTCGTCGGCGCTGACCGCTTCCGCGTCGACCCAGTGCAGGCGCCCGTCGCGCAACTTCGGCTCGCGCGCGTACGCGGGCGCGCCGCCGGCGGCGAGGGTCTCCAGATCAAACAACAAACCGGCATCTCGCAATTCACTCAGCAGGAACGCCGTTCCTCCGGCAGCATGGAAACGGTTCACGTCGGCCTCGCCGTGCGGATAAATCCGCGCTAGCAGCGGTACCACTTCGGCCAGGGCATCGAAATCCGCCCAGGTCACGACCAGCCCGGCGGCGCGGGCGATCGCCACGAGATGGATCGTGTGATTGGTCGATCCGCCGCTGGCCAGCAGCGCGACGATGGCGTTGACGATGGCGCGCTCGTCAACGAGCCGGCCGATCGGCCGGTAGTCCTCGCCGAGCGCGGTGATTTCCACCGCACGGCGTGCCGCAGCATCGGTCAGTGCATCGCGCAACGCGGTGCCGGGATGGACGAACGACGCGCCCGGCAACTGCAGGCCCATCGCCTCCAGCAACACCTGGTTGGAATTGGCGGTGCCATAGAAGGTGCAGGTGCCGGGAGCGTGATACGACGCGGACTCCGCATCGAGCAGTTCCTCGCGCGTTGCCTGCCCGGCCGCGTAGCGCTCGCGCACCTCGGCCTTTGTCTTGTTCGGAAGTCCCGACGGCATCGGGCCGGCCGGTGCGAATACGACCGGCAGATGGCCGAACGCCAGTGCGCCGATCAGAAGGCCAGGAACGATCTTGTCGCAGACCCCGAGCATCAGCGCCGCGTCGAACATGTCGTGGCTGAGTGCGACCGCGGTCGCCTGCGCGATCACATCGCGGGAGAACAGCGACAACTCCATGCCGGGCCTGCCCTGGGTGACGCCGTCGCACATCGCCGGCACGCCACCGGCCACCTGCGCGGTCGCACCGATGGCGCGCACAGCTTGCCTGATCCGGTCGGGATAGGTCTCGAACGGCTGGTGCGCGGAAAGCATGTCGTTGAACGCGGTGACGATGCCGAGGTTCGGCGCGCTGCCGTTCTTCAGTGCGCCCTTGTCGGCAGCGCCGCACGCGGCGAAGGCATGCGCGAGATTTCCACAGGAAAGATGCGTCCGGTTCGGCCCGCGCGCGCGCGACGACTCGCAGCGCTGCAGATAGGCGCGCCGACTGTCGCGGCTGCGTTCGCGGATGCGCTTGGCAACGTCTTCGAGACGCGGGTGCATGAGTATCGAACTCCTTATCAAGATTCGGCTTCATCAAGAGCCGGCTTCATCAAGAACCGGCTTCCGGCCGCCGCGGGGCGCAGCGGCGATGGCTTGCCTCAAAACCGGCGCTCGCCGCCAGGGCGCGCCCAATGCCTAGGGACACCAATGGACTTGGAGCGGCGCCCCGGCAAGATCAAGCACGGCGCGAATCGGCAGCTCGCTTGCATCGCCCTTGCCCAGCGCACGCTCCAGCACCGCCCGCTTGCCGGCGCCGCGGATCAGCAACAGGCGCTGGCGCGATTGTGCGATGCCGATCGGCGTCAGGCTGATGCGATGCGGATGCGCGCCGGCCACGGCGCAACCGCGTGCATCGATCGTTGCATACGGTTCGCCGCTTTCGAGCGCCGCCTGCAGATCGACCGCGCCCGGAAACAGCGACGCCGTGTGGCCGTCATCGCCCATGCCGAGCACGCAGGCGGCCACGCGCACGCCGTGCAGCTGCGCATTCGCACGCACGAGCGCATCGGCCAGCGATTCGCGCGGTCGTCGCAACGGCTCGAAATGCGCAGCCGCAGCGGCGTCATGCAACAGGCTTTCGCGTATCAGTCGCGCATTGCTGCCGGGCGCGTCCGGCTCGACATCGCGCTCGTCAACCAGGCCAACCTGCAGGCGCGACCAGGCCAGCGCCTGCGAAGCCAGCGCGCGATACACCGGCGCCGGCGTGCTGCCGCCGGACAACAGCAGATGCGCGCGCTCCGCTTCGACCAGCGCCTCGCGCAGGATGCGCGCGATCGCGGCCGCAGCGGAATCGGCCCAGGCGACCTCGTCCGGCGCCTCGTGAAACACGATGCGGGATGCGCGCCCACTCATGCCTGCACCATTTGGCGTGCGTGCACGGCCGCGCCGAGCAGGCCCGCGTCGGGATGCAGGATCGCCACGCTCGGCACCGCCATCATGGATTCCTGCAGCCGCCCTTTCGCCTCGAATCGACGGCGGAATCCGCTCCGATCGAGCCAGTCCAGCAACAACGGCGTCATGCCGCCGCCAAGCCAGACACCGTCCCACGCCCCGAACGCGAGCACGAAATCGCCGGCGACCGATCCCAACAGCTCGCAGAACAGCTCCACCGCGCGAACGCAGGCGGCATCGTCACCCGCACCCGCACGACGCGAAATTTCCTCGGGCGGCAAACGCTCGCCGGGCCGGCCACGCAGTTCAGCCAGCGCCTCGTGCAGGTTCGACAGGCCGTTGCCACACAGCAGACGCTCGTTGGAAACACGCCCCAAGCGCATGTGCAGCCGCCGCAACAGCTCGATCTCCTCGTCCGTGCCGGGGGCGAACGCGGCGTGGCCGCCCTCGGTTTCCAGCGCCTCGACGCGCCCCTCGCGCAGCAGCAGGGCGCCGACACCGAGCCCGGTTCCGGGGCCGACCACCGCGAAGGTGCGCCGTCCCGTCATCGCCGGGACGGCGGGCGCGCCGATCGCGCGCATGTCCTGCGCGCGCAAGCAGGTGACGGCCAGGCTCATCGCGGCGAAATCGTTGATGAAGGCGACCTCGTCCAGCGCCAGTCCGGAACGCACGCGCTGGCGCGACACGCGCCACGGGTTGTTGGTCGCCTGCACTTCGTCGTCATGGACGCGGCCGGCGAACGCGAATACCGCGTGCTGCGCGCGTTCGCCGATCTCGGCCTGCCATGTCCGCGCGGCCTGCTCGAAGCTGCCGTGATCGGCGACGCGGTAGCGGCGAATGGTCTCCTGCAACAGCAGCCGCTCGCCCGACGGATCGGCCAGCGCGAAGCGCACATTGGTTCCGCCCACGTCGGCCAGCAGAACCCTTGAGCCGGAAGCGCTCATGATCCTGCGCGCCGCCCGCGCGAAACACGCGTCGACATCTGCGGCAGGAACGACGCCGCCGCAGAAGGCCCCCACGAACCGGCCATGTATGGCTCGATCGGCGTCTCGGCATCGCGCCACGCGGCGATGATGCTGTCGATCCAGGTCCACGCGGCTTCCACTTCGTCGCCGCGCACGAACAGCGTCGAGTTGCCGTTGAGGGCGTCGAGCAGCAGGCGCTCGTAGGCGATGCGCCGCTGCACCGCCGGCATGGACAGGTCCAGCGGCAGCGGCTGCAGTTCCATCGCGCCCCACTCGGATCCGGCGAGGCTGCTCATCAACTCCAGCTCGACGTTTTCCTGCGGTTGCAGGCGCAGCACCAGCCGGTTCGGTGTGGCGCGTTCGCGCCGTGGCTTCTCGAACAGCCAGTGCGAAACCGGGCGGAACGTGACCACCACCTGGGTCACGCGCTCGGCCAGGCGCTTGCCCGTGCAGAGGCGAAACGGCACACCGGCCCAGCGCCAGTTGTCGATCGACGCGCGCAACGCGACGAAGGTTTCGACCGGCTCCTGCGCCTGCACCGCCTGCAGCGAAAATCCGCGCACCGGCTGCCCCTCGACCAGCCCGGCTTCGTACCGGCCGCGCACCGAATCGGTTTGCGCGCTGTCCGCATCGAACGGGCGCAGCGCGCGCAGCACCTTGAGTTTTTCGTCGCGCAGCGAGCCCGCATCCAGCGACGACGGCGGCTCCATCGCGATCAGGCACAACAGCTGCAGCACATGGTTCTGCACCATGTCGCGCAGTGCGCCGTAGTCGGCGTAATAGCTCTCGC
>JASLGB010000194.1 GCA_030150315.1 Dokdonella sp.
GCCGGAGCAGGCGCGCGCCCATCGGCGTGACGCTATTGTCGAGCACGCCGAGCAGGGTGAACGCGTGGCTGCCACTGGCGTGCGTGTCGATCTCCAGGTTGCGCCGGGTCGCCGCGTCCATCGTAATGGTTTCGCTGGCGCTTTCGATCGCCAGGCCAGTGAGGTGTGGCAGCGCGGTTTTCTGCGTTTCCTCGACGTAGCCGAGCAGGGCACCCGCCGCCGCCACCGCAACCGGCATGCCGTCCACGCCGAAGCCGGACAGGTCGCGCGTGCCGAAAAAGCGTGCGAGTTCGCGCTGCGCCGTTGCGGCATCGAAATGCCAGGGGCCGCGCTTGCGCAGGCCGGGCAGGGCAGTCACGAACTTCGGCCACGCCACGTCTTCGCCGACCAGGGTTTCGGCCGGTGCCAGCCGAGCCAGCTCCGCCGCCAGCGCCTCCGCGTCTGCGACTTCGCTGAGCAGGAAACGGCCAGTGGAAAGATCGACCCAGGCCAATCCGTATCCGGTGTTTCCTGCGGCGATGGACAGCAGCAAGTTGTCGCGGCGTTCCTCCAGCAGCGCCGCGTCGGTCACCGTACCCGGCGTGACGACACGCACGACCTTGCGTTCGACCAGCCCCTTGGCCAGTGCCGGATCGCCGATCTGCTCGCAGATGGCAACCGATTCGCCCAGCCGCACCAGCTTGGCCAGATAGCCCTCCGCCGCGTGATACGGCACCCCCGCCATCGGAATCGGCGCGCCGCCCGACGCGCCGCGCTGGGTCAGCGTGATGTCCAGCAATCGCGCCGCCTTGCGCGCGTCGTCGTAGAACAACTCGTAGAAATCGCCCATGCGGAAGAACAGCAAGGTGTCCGGGTAGTCCGCCTTGGCGGCGAAGAACTGACGCATAAGAGGCGTGTGTTCGGCGGATTTCTGGGGGCCGACCGTGTTCGAAGTCATGCGTTGCGTATCGTCTGCGGGGCAGGGCGTGTGCCAAGCGCATCATTGTGCCGCAAAGCAATCCGTGCGCAGCAGTCTGATCGGTATCGCCGGTCGATCGCACTCGCCTGCGGCAGCCCTGACCTGTCCGCGGTGTCGCGCTTCGTGAGACGCTTGCCCGCTATCTAGGGGTTGCCGCGTGGCGCGGCTGCATGAGGAATGAAGCGGGATGTCCGACGTCGGGAATGGATTGCTCGTCTATCGCGCGAGCCGTGTCGAGGCCTTGCTCGATCCGTTGCTGATGCTGATGCAGGCGGCGCCGCCACGCTCGGTGCTGGCACCGCACGAACTGGTCGCGGCGCACCCGGGCATGCGCAAGTGGCTGGGGCGCGAATTGGCGATTCGCCAGGGCCCGCAAGGCGTTGCCGCCAATCTGCGCATCGATCTGCCTGGCGCTTGGATGGATCAGCTTTCGCGCGATGTGCTGGGCGAGGACGCCGTGGCGCTGCGCGCGTATCGGCGCGAGCTGCTGCGCTGGCGCATCCATGAAAAACTGGATGCGCTCGACGATGCGGAGCTGATGGCCTATCTCGGTGCGGATGCGCACACGCGCGATCGCCGTCGATTCCAGCTCGCCGACCGCCTCGCCAGGCTCTATTCGCAATACCTGATGTATCGCTCGGACTGGCTTGCCGACTGGGCCGCAGGGCGCCCCGGCGAGGTGCCGGCCGGCTTCCTTGCGCCCTTGTGGAAAGCCGTGCGCGAGGACATCGGACTGGCGCACCGCGGCGAGCGCGTGACGCAACTGATCCGCGCGCTCGACACCTGGGATGGCGGCCCGATCGAGCCGCTGCATGTCTTCGGCATTGCTCATCTTGCGCCGGCGGACCTGGCGGTGTTGCAGGCGGTCGCGCAGCGGCGTCTGGTCGCGCTGTATGTGCCCGATCCCTGTCGCGTCTACTGGGGCGGCCTGACCAGCTCGCGCGTCTGGTTGCGCGAAACGATGGAGAAAGATCCCTCCGGCGACGACATCGAGAATGCGTTTCTCGACCAGGGGCATCCGCTGCTCGCCGCCTGGGGACGCATGGGCCAGCATTTCGTGCTGGCGCTGGACGACCTTGGTGCGCGCGTCGATACGCGCCACCACGAGGACGAAACCATCGACACGCCGACCTCGCGACTGCAAGGCGTGCAGGAAAGCATCCGCCGTTTCGAGCCGGGCCTGATCGGCGAACACGCCGCCGTTCCGCGCGAGGACGCTTCGCTGCGCGTGCACGCCTGTCATACCCGCCTGCGCGAACTGGAAGTGCTGCGCGATGCCTTGCTCGACGCGCGCAGCGCCCGGCCGGAGCTGAAACCGTCCGACATCGTCGTGATGATGCCGGACATCCACGCCTACCTGCCGCTGTTGCCTTCGGTGTTCGGCGAGGCCGGTCGCCACGAAGGCCCGCTGCCCTACCACTGCGCGGACGTCGCGGTGGCGCGCGCGCATCCTTTGTTCGAGGCGTTCCGCTGCCTGCTCGACCTGCCGCAGTCGCGCCTGACGGCGCCGGAGATTTCCGATCTTCTGGCCACGCCGCCGATCGCCGCACGCCTCGGTCTTGCGCCGGGCGATGTCGACGTGCTGGTGCGCTGGCTCGATGCGAGCCGCGCCGCATGGGCGCTGGATGGGGATTTCCGCGCGCGCTTCGATGTGCCGCCGATTGCCGAGCACACGCACGCGTGGGCGATGGATCGCCTGCTCGCCGGCTACGTATTCGGAGCCGATGGCGACGAGGCGCTGGACTTGCCTGACGGGCAGCGTGTGGTGCCGGTCGACGGCGTGCACGGCCCGCAGGCGGCCCTGCTTGGCGCGCTGGACCGCCTGCTGGTGGAACTGCGCGAAGCCAGCGCCGACGGCGATACGCCGCGCCATGCCAGCGAATGGGCGGAGCGTTTTGAACAGCGCATCGCGGCCTTGTTCCTGATACCGCTTGCCGATACCGAGGGCCGCAGCGCGCTGGCGACGTTGCTGCAATTCGTGCGCAGCATCGCCGACGAGCCGGCGGACAGCGGCCTCGATCCCTTGCTCGATTTCAGCGTCGTGCGCGAGTTGCTGCTGTCGCGGCTGGACGGAGTGCCCGAGCGCCAGCGCTTCCTGCTTGGCGGCATCACGTTCTGCGGCATGGTTCCGCAGCGCGCGATTCCGTTCGAGGTGGTCGCGGTGCTCGGCCTCAACGACGGCGAATTTCCACGCGCCGGCCGCGATGGCGGCCTCGACCTGATGAGCCGTCATCGCCGCCTCGGCGACCGCGACGTGCGCAACGACGACCGCTACCTGTTCCTGGAAACCGTGATGTCGGCGCGCTGGCGCCTGCACCTGAGCTACATCGGCGAAGGCGTGCGCGACGGCAAGCCGCGCAATCCGGCGGCGCCGCTGGCGGAATTGATGGCCGCGCTGGATTCGGGCGATGGCATCGAGCGCAGCGCAGCGGCCGATGAAAGCGACGAGGCGAAATGGCTGCGGCTGCGTCCGTGGTGGGTGCGCCATCCGCTGCAGCCGTTCGATGCGCGCTATTTCGACGGCAGCGATGCGGCGCTGTATTCCTACAGCCGCGCGTTCGCCGACATGCGCGGCACCGATTCCGCGACGCGAACGGGTCGCCAGTTCGTGCCGAACGGCATCGAGCCCGCAGCGCCGGTCGCGGACGATGCACCGATCGCGCTGTCGAGCCTGCTGGCGTATTACCGCGATCCGGCCCGGCAGGTGCTTGAAGGTGCGCTCGCGCTGCGCCTGACTGCGCTGGCCGACGATCGCCTGCGCGAAAGCGAGCCGTTGGAGGCGAAGGTCGAAGCGCTGGACCGGGTCGCCACGCGCCTGTTCCTGCAGATGGCCACCGAGGGCAAGTCGCAAGCGCCGGAAGTCGCACCCGATTGGGTGCGCCTGACCGGCATCCTGCCGCCCGGACGTCCCGGAAACGCGGCATGGAACACCGAACGCGAGAAAGTGGATCGCCTGCTGCAGGCAGTCGCCGATCCGTCGCACGCCGCGCACGCATTGTTCCGCCAACCCCTGCCGGCGTCGCGGCCGCTGCAGGTCGAGCGCTCGCTCGGTGGGCGGGTCGTCCACGGCGAGTTGCGCGATATTTATCGGATCGGAAACACGCGCTGGCTGGTGGCCGTTCTGCCGGGCAAGCGCGAATCGGATCTGGGATTCCGCGAACGCATCGACCTGTTTCTGCGCTGGGCCTTGCTGCGTCTGGTCAGCGATCCCGCGCAGGCCGTGCGCGTGGCGCTGGTGGTCGAGCCGCCCAGACGCAAGGGAGAACAGATGCCGTGGTCGGAACAGATCAACCAGTGCGATGCGAAATTTCTTGCTTCGGGCGCCGCGGCGCGGGCCGCGCAGCGGGAAGATCTGGAGCGCCGCCTCGGTGAGCTGCTGGATTTCTTCCTCGCCTCGCAGCGTCGCCCGCAATGGTATTTCCCCAAGACGTCGTGGGTGGCGTTGAAGGGAGAGCCCGACGCGGTGTCGAAAGCGTGGCTGGGAGCCGAGCAGAGCCTCGGCGAACGCGATTACGCGCCGGGTTACGCGCACCTGCTGGCCGGCGAGCGCGATTTTGGCGAAGGCGATGAGTTCGACCAGCTGAGCCGCCATGCCCAGCGTCTCGCCGACTTGATCGGTTTCGAGCAACCGGGGAATACGGCGCCATGACGTCGACGAAAACCTGTTCGGACTGGCGTGAACTCGACCTGGCACCCGGTGGCCGCGGCCTGATCGAGGCCAGCGCGGGCACGGGCAAGACCTGGACGATCTCGGTGTTGTATCTGCGCCTGCTGCTGGAGCAGGAGCGGTCGCCGAAACGCATCGTCGTGACCACGTTCACCGATGCCGCTGCGCAGGAGCTGCGCGAGCGCATCCGTGAGCGCATCCTGTGGGCCTTGCGCCGGTTCGATGGCACGGAGGCGACACCGACGCCG
>JASLGB010000240.1 GCA_030150315.1 Dokdonella sp.
CCCGGAGATCCGAGCCTTGTTCCTGAAGCTGGCTTCCTTCGCCAGCGATGATTCCCATCAGGAGCCGGAATAACCCGATTCCCCGCCCGGCCTCCCGCGGGAGGCGCCTGTTCTTCTTGTGTGGGCCGGGCATCGTGCCAAGGCCGATCAGCGGAACTTTGCGCTCCGCCGCCGCGCGCGTTGCCGCCGCGGATACCCGGCTGCGTCCAGTGCCGGAGAAGTGCCTCAAATGCTTCGGTGACGGAACCCCTGCCCCGCACCAAAACAAACGGCGCGACATCATGTCGCGCCGCTTCGTGCTCTTTCAGATCGCCTGCGCCGGGTGGGCGTAGGAAATCGGCGCCTTGCGCTCGTCCTCGAAACTGACTTCTTCCCAAGTCGTTTCGTCGGCGATCAGCGTGCGCAACAGCGTGTTGTTCAATTCGTGGCCTGACTTGTAGCCGTAAAACGCACCGATCAGGCTGTGGCCCAGCAGGTACAGGTCGCCAATGGCGTCCAGGATCTTGTGCTTGACGAACTCGTCCTCGTAACGGAGGCCGTCTTCGTTCAGGACGCGGTAGTCGTCCAGCACGATCGCGTTGTCCATCGACCCGCCAAGGGCGAGATTGCGCTCACGCAGGTATTCGATGTCGCGCATGAAGCCGAACGTGCGCGCGCGGGAGACTTCCTTCACGAACGAGGTCGTGGAGAAGTCGATCTCCGAGGTCGAGGAGCGCTTGGTGAACATCGGATGGTTGAAGTCGATCGAGAAACCGACCTTGAACCCGTCGAACGGCTCGAACCGCGCCCACTTGTCGCCATCGCGGACGGTGACCGTCTTCTTGATGCGAATGAAGCGCTTGGCCTTGGCCTGCTCCTCGATGCCCGCCGACTGCAGCAGGAACACGAACGGGCCGGAGCTGCCATCCATGATGGGCACTTCCGGCGCCGACAGGTCCACGTAGGCATTGTCGATGCCGAGGCCGGCCATCGCCGAGAGCAGGTGTTCGATCGTGGCAATGCGGACATCGCCCTTGACCAGAGTGGTCGATAGGCGGGTGTCGCCGACGTTCTCGCAACTGGAGCGGATTTCCACGGGTTCGGGGAGGTCCACGCGGCGGAACACGATACCCGTGTCCACCGCTGCCGGGCGCAAGGTCATATAGACCTTTTCACCGGTGTGAAGACCGACGCCCGTCGCCCGGATGACGTTTTTGAGCGTGCGCTGTCTGATCATTTTTATGCGTTAACCCCTGGGGCAGGGCTGACAAAACGCACGGAGAGTAGCACACGAGAGAGGGCGAGAAAAGTTTAATGATGCACGGAACCGACAGAGTGTTGTTTCTGCACAACACCCTGTCGGGCCGTTGGCGCGAAATTCCGCCGCGCGGGAAGCGCCGATGCTCCCGCCGCCGCGACGCCACGCGGCAGCGGGAATGGTGCATCGACGACACCGGAAGTGCCGCCGATCACCGCTCGGCGCGCCCTGCTGCGGGTCGCGCCGTCGGGAGGATGCGCGATCGTTGCCTCAGTCCGCCTGACGCCGCAGGAATGCGGGGATGTCGAGGTAGTCGCCCGGAGCCTCGGCCGGCGCAGAGGACGAAACCGGCGCCGCATCGAACGCGACCGAACGCATCGGCTGGCCCGGAATGCCGAGATAGTCCTCGACCGGCAGGCCGGTGGTGCCATCGCGCTTGACCACGCGCATCGGCGGCCGCGACACGGCTGCCACCTCGCGCTCGCGCGTCTCGCGCACCGGCTGGCGCGCAACCGCACGATTGAGGCCGGTGGCGACCACGGTCACACGCACCTCGTCCTTCATTTCCGGATCCAGCGCGGTGCCGACCACGACCGTCGCGTCCTCGCTGGCGAACTCGTGCACGACCTGGCCGATCTCGTCGAACTCGCGCATGGTGAGGTTCGGGCCCGCCGTGACGTTGACCAGTATGCCGCAGGCGCCGGCGAGGTTGACGTCGTCGAGCAGCGGATTGTTGATGGCCGCCTCGGCCGCCGCGATCGCGCGGTCGTCGCCCTTGGCCGTGCCGGAACCCATCATCGCCATGCCCATCTCGGACATGACCGTGCGCACGTCGGCGAAGTCGACGTTGATCAGGCCGGGGCGCGTGATCAGGTCGGCGATGCCCTGCACCGCGCCGAGCAGCACGTCATTGGCCTGCTTGAACGCGGACAGCAGGGTCACGTCGCGGCCGAGCACGGTCAGCAGCTTCTCGTTGGGAACCGTGATCAGCGAATCGCAGTACTGGCTCAGATCCTCGATGCCCTTCAGCGCCACCTGCATGCGGCGACGGCCTTCGAACGGGAACGGCTTGGTCACCACGGCCACGGTCAGGATGCCCATTTCCTTGGCCAGCTGCGCAACGACCGGCGCGGCGCCGGTGCCGGTGCCACCGCCCATGCCGGCGGTGATGAACGCCATGTCCGCGCCCTGCAGCAGTTCGACAATGCGCTCGCGGTCTTCCAGCGCGGCTTGGCGGCCGACTTCCGGGTTGGCGCCGGCGCCCAGGCCCTTGGTGACATTGCCACCCAGCTGCAGCGTGAGTTTCGCGCCGCTCGTCTTCAGTGCCTGCGAGTCGGTGTTGGCGCAGACGAAGTCCACGCCTTCCACGCCGTTGGCGACCATGTGGCTGACGGCATTGCCACCGCCACCACCAACGCCGACCACCTTGATGACCGCATTCGGTGCAAGTTTCTCGACCAGTTCGAAAGGCATTTTTCCATCCTCCGCAAAAGTAGTACCGCTTGGAATAATTCTCGTTCCCGGAGCCGTGGCCTCCTGGCCCGTTCCGTCGATGCCGGCTGGCGTGCCGGAATCCGCGCGACCGTTTCGGTCACCTCGCGGCACCTCCTGCGCCGCGGTCCTGCCTCGCTGCCCGCCCCTGCGCTAGCGCGCAGGGCGGGTGTTCAGAATTCGCCCTTGAACCAGTTCGCCACGCGATCCCAGAGGCCGCGCGCAGCCGACGCACCCGCCGAGCTGGCGCGCGTGCCGTTGTCGCGCCGGCTGCCATGGATCAGCAGTCCGACGCCGGTCGACTGCATCGGGCTGGCGACGACATCGGCCAGCCCGGTCACGTGCTGCGGCGTTCCCAGCCGCACCGGCATGTGAAACAGCTCCTCGGCCAGATCGAGCGCGCCTTCCATGCGTGCCGCGCCGCCGGTCAGGACGATGCCGGCGCGCACCAGTTCCTCGCGCCCACTGCGGCGCAGGTCGGCCTGCACCATCTCGAAGATTTCCTCGTAGCGCGGCTGCACCGCTTCGGCCAGGTTCTGCCGCGCCAGGCGACGCGGCGGGCGATCGCCCACGCTCGGCACCTGGATGTTCTCCTCGGCATGCGTGAGCTGGGCCAGCGCGCAGGCGTAGCGAACCTTCAGCTCTTCCGCATGCGCGGTCGGCGTGCGCATCAGATGTGCGATGTCCGAGGTGACCTGATCGCCGCCGATCGCCAGCGACGCGGTATGGCGCAGTGCGCCGCCGGTATAGATCGCGATGTCGGTCGTGCCGGCACCGATGTCGACCAGGCACACACCCAGCTCGCGCTCGTCATCGGTCAGTACCGCACGCGCCGAGGCAACGGCCGCCGGCAGCAGTTCATCCACCTGCAGCCCGCAACGGTTGATGCACTTGGTGATGTTCTGGATGACGCTGGCCGCGCCGGTCACCAGATGCACGTTGGCCTCAAGGCGCACGCCGGACATGCCGACCGGATGGCGGATGCCCTCCTGCCCGTCGATCAGGTATTCCTGCGGCTCGCGATAGAGCACGCTGCGGTCGGCGGGAATCGCGATCGCGCAGGCCGAGTTCAGCACAGCGTCGAGATCGCCGGCACTGACCTCGCGATCGCGGATCGGCGCGGTGCCGTGGGAGTTCTCGTCCTTGATGTGGTTGCCGGAGATCGAGGCATACACCGAGCGGATCTGGCAGCCGGCCATCAGCTCGGCTTCCTCGATCGCGCGCTGGATCGAATGCACCGTCGAGTCGATGTCGACCACCACGCCGCGCTTGAGTCCATGAGCCGGGTGCGAGCCGATGCCGATGATCTCGACCGGCTCGCCGGGCGCGTGCTCGCCGACGATCGCGACGATCTTGGAGGTGCCGACATCGAGGCCGACGATCAGGTTTCTGTCGGTCTTGGATTTCATGGGGTCGGGAACCGGAAATCAGGAGACGGGGCCAGACGCACGTCTGCGAGCGAGGTGCGGCCGGGAATCTTGGCAAGCGGAGCTACGGAGCCGTCCTGCCGCGAAGGCAGGCCGACGACAGGCGTGACCTGCGCTGGCGGTGCGCCCGCGCCTGCCGGAGGCTCGCTGCCCGCAGGCGACGCAGGCGGTGCGGGAGCGGACCAGTTGACGACGAAACCGTTTTCGTACCGCAGGTCGATCGAGGCCGGCGGCGTCGGCTTGGAGCCGGCAATGCGCGGCCACACTTCCAGGAAGCGCTGCAGGCGGCGCTTGCCGTCGTCGCGGCCGATCTCGATCGTCGCGCCGGAGGCCAGGTCCAGACGCCAGCCGCCGCGCGCGGTCAGCGTCACGCCCGCCACCGAAAGACCGCTGCCGGAGAATTCGTCCAGGCAATCGGCATAGAAGCGCAGCACGTCCTCGACGCGCTCGTCCGGCCCGGAAAGGCGCGGCAGCCCCTGCACGCCATCGCCGCCGGCGACGGTGAAGATCTTGCCGCGGCGGCTGATCAGGCGACCGTTGCTCCAGTGCGCGTAGGGCTGCTGCTCGTAGACGATCAGGTCGACCACGTCCGGCCAGTGCTTGCGCGCCTCGACACGCTCGACCCACGGCAACCGCGCAACCGCGGCGCGGATCTGGTCGAGGTCGATCGCGAAGAAGCCCTTGCCGAGCAGCGGCTGGGCGGCGGCGCGGATCTGTTCGGCGCTGACATGGTTGAACTCGGCGCGCACGGCAAGCCGGTCCACCGGCCAGCGCTCGCTCGCGAACCAGCCGTTCAGCACGCCGACGATCGGCAGCGCGACCAGGGTCAGCGAGATGCCCCATGCGAGCAGGCGCGCGATGCTCATGCGCCCCCCCGCTCGAAGCTGGTTTCCAGCACGCGCCAGCACAGGTCCTCGAACTCGATGCCGATCTGGCGAGCCGCCTTGGGCACCAGCGAATGGCTGGTCATGCCGGGTGCGGTGTTTGCCTCCAGCAGGAAATTGCGCCCTTCGCGGTCGCGCATGACGTCGACGCGCCCCCAGCCGGAGCAGCCGAGCGCCTCGAACGCGGCCAGCGCGAGCGCGCGCATTTCCTCTTCCGCCGTGCCGTCGAGTCCGGGACAAAGATATTGCGTGTCCTCGGCAACGTACTTGGCGTTGTAGTCGTAATACGCGCCCTTGGGCACGATGCGGATCGTCGGCAGCGCAGCGCCGTCGAGAATGCCGACCGTGTACTCGCCGCCCTCGATCAGCGTTTCCATCAGCAGATCGCCGTGATAGCGACCGGCCAGCGCGACCGCCTCGTCGAGCTGGGACGGCTCGAACACGCGCGTGATGCCGACGCTGGAGCCTTCCAGCGCGGGCTTGACGATCAGCGGATAGCCGATCTCCGCCGCGGCCGCCGCGACGTCCGCGCCAAGCGGCAGCGACACGAAGCGCGGCGTCGGCAAACCGAGCGACAACCACACGCGCTTGGCGCACACCTTGTCCATGGCCAGGGCCGATCCGAGCACGCCGGAGCCGGTGTACGGCACGCGCAGGGATTGCAGCGCGCCCTGCAGCTCGCCGTTCTCGCCGCCGCCGCCGTGCAGGATGTTGAACACGCGCGCGTAGTGCCCGGCGCGCAGCGCGTCGAGCAGGGCCGGAATGCCATCGACCGGATGCGCATCGATGCCCTTGGCGCACAGAGCCGCCAGCACGTTGCGACCCGAGTCGAGCGAGACCTCGCGCTCGGCCGACTGGCCACCCATGACCACGGCGACGCGACCGAACTCGCGCGCATCGCTGATGCGGCGTGCCGGCGACGATGCGGCCGTTCCGGTACGGGACATCACGCAGCCCCCTTCGTCGCGATGTGGGCGACGGCCAGTTCATTGGCGATGGCGCCGATGTCGCCGGCCCCGGCCAGCAGCAGCAGGTCGCCTTCTTCGAGCAAGGGCGCCAGCGCCAGCGCCAGATCGCGTGGATGCTCGACCAGCACCGGATCGACCTTGCCGCGCGCACGCACGGCGCGCGCCAGTGCGCGGCCATCGGCGTTGGCGATCGGCGCCTCGCCGGCCGGATACACCTCGGTCAACACCAGCACGTCCACTTCCGCCAGCACGTTGGCGAAGTCGTCGAGCAGGTCGCGGGTGCGCGAATAGCGATGCGGCTGGAAGGCGACGACCAGACGCCGCTCCGGCCAGCCGTCGCGCGCTGCCGCGAACGTCGCGGCGAGTTCGCGCGGGTGGTGGCCGTAGTCGTCCACCAGCAGGGCGCGGCCACGCTCGTGGCCGATCTCGCCGCGCATCTGGAAGCGGCGGCCGACACCCTGGAATTTCGCCAGCGCCGACTGCAGCGCAGCGCGCGTGACGCCGAGCTGCCAGCCCACCGCGCAGGCGGCCAGTGCGTTCTGCACATTGTGGCGGCCGGGCAGGTTCAAGGTGACGGGCAACGGCTCCGGATCGTCCGGCAGGTGCATCAGGAAATGCGTGGTGCGTCCCTCGCGACGGATGTCGCTGGCGCGCACATCGGCCTCGGCGTGGATCGCGTAGGTCAGCGTGCGGCGGTTGGTGGCGCGGGCGAGCGCCGCCACTTCGGGATCGTCGACACAAAGCACGGCCACGCCGTAGAACGGCAGCCGATGCAGGAAGTCGGCGAAGGCGCGCTTCATGCGCTCGAAGTCGCCGTCGTAGTTTTCCAGGTGGTCGGCATCGATGTTGGTGACGATCGCGATGACCGGCGACAGCATCAGGAACGAACCGTCCGACTCGTCGGCCTCGGCCACCAGATACTCGCCGGTGCCCAATCGCGCATTCGCGCCGGCCGCGATCAGTTGTCCACCGATGACGAAGGTCGGATCGAGGCCGGCTTCGGCCAGCACGCTGGCGGTGAGGCTGGTGGTGGTGGTCTTGCCGTGCGTACCGGCAACGCCGATGCCGCGACGGAAGCGCATCAGCTCGGCCAGCATCTCCGCGCGCGGCACGACCGGAATGCGGCGTTCGCGCGCGGCCACCAGTTCCGGGTTGTCCGGCTTGATCGCACTGGACACGACCAGAACGTCGGCGTCGGCCACATGTGCGGCGTCGTGGCCGAGGTCGATGCGCGCGCCGAGCTCGGCGAGGCGCCGGGTGGTCGCGTTGTCGGCGCGGTCGGAGCCGGAAACCGAGTAACCGAGATTGCACAGCACTTCGGCGATGCCGCTCATGCCGACGCCGCCGATACCGACGAAATGCACGCGACGGAAGTCCTGCATGATGTCGCCGTGCTGATGGACGCGGATCGGTGTCATGCGGCCACCTCCAGGCAGGCATCGGCGATGCGGCGCGCGGCATCCGGGCGCGCCAGCGTGCGCGCGGCCTCGCCCATCGGCACCAGACGCGCGCGCTGCGACAGGCCTTCGATCGCGGTGCCGAGGCGCTTGACGAAGTCGTCGCCCTCGGCGACCAGCACGCCGCCGCCGGCCTGGACCATGCCGAGCGCATTGCGGGTCTGGTGGTCGTCCACCGCGTGCGGGTACGGCACGAGGACCGAGGCGACGCCGGCAGCGGCGAGTTCGGCCAGCGTCAGCGCGCCGGCGCGGCAGATCACCAGATCCGCAGTGGCGTAAGCCGTTGCCATGTCCGCGACAAAGGGCACCACCTCGGCATCGACACCGAGATCGGCATAGGCCTTGCGCGTTTGTTCGAGATTCTTTGCGCCGCATTGATGACGCACTCGGTACTCCAAGCTTGATCCGCGCCGGTTCAGCATGTCCGGCACGAGGGTATTGAGGCTGCGCGCGCCCTGGCTTCCGCCGAGCACGAGGATTTCCAGCGGCGCCCCGCGCGCGGCGGCGCGCTGC
>JASLGB010000256.1 GCA_030150315.1 Dokdonella sp.
CGAGGGTGGCGTCGTCCACATGCCACTCCACGCGTCGCCACGGTATGGGCGGCAAGCCGTTGCGCGCGAGGTTGTCGGCGAGGAAGTTTTCCGACAGCGGGTGGTAGTCGGTAGCGGTCACATCCGCGCCGCGCTGCTTCAGGACGAGGCTGGCGAGCCCGAGTCCGCAACCCAGCTCCAGGATGCGCTTGCCGTCGATCGGCCAGTCGCTCATGGCGTCGGCCAGCATGTGTCCGGCAGGCCAGACGTGGCCAAACAGGCTCCATTGGGCCGAGGAGATGCCGACACGCTCCGCGCGACCATCGGCATCGTCGAATTGCTGAAGGTCAGCCAGCGCGCGCAGGTGCACCTCGCGATCGCCGAAGCGCAGCGTGATGTCACAGGTTGAATAGTTGGCCATGCCCCGATGGTAGGCCATCGTCGAAAACGGGGTCGGGCTCGGCCGCCACGGCAGCCCCGCGAAGAAGGTACCCCTGCCGCAAGTTGGCTGGCACTCGCCCGGGGACAGGGCTAGGATCAAAACCCTTTCCGCACGGAGGTCACGACCTTGAAACGCCTGCTCGCTTCCTGCATTGCCCTTGCGTTGGCCATGCCCGCCTTCGCGGACAAGCTGCCCACGTTCGATGCGCAGCGTCTATCCGGAATCGTCAAGACGCTGTCTTCGGACGAATTCGAAGGACGCGGACCGGCAACAGCCGGCGAAACCAAGACGGTGGAATACATCATCGCGCAGATGAAGGAAGCCGGCTTGCAGCCCGGTGGCGACCTCAAGGACGGCCAGCGCGCCTGGACGCAGGAGGTGCCGTTGGCGCGCTCGCAGATCAGTGGCTCGCCGAAGTTCGACCTCAAGGTGGCTGGCAAGAACGAGGCCTTGACGCAGGGCGAGCAGATTGCCGTGCGCGCCGCGATGGACGGCTCGAAGAAGGTCTCGTTTGCTGATGCGCCACTGGTGTTCCTTGGCTACGGCGTGAATGCGCCGGAGCGCAAGTGGGACGACTTCAAGGGCGTCGACCTCAAGGGCAAGATTGGCGTCGTCCTGATCAACGATCCGGATTTCGAGACCGGCAAGGGCGACTTCGGCGGCAAGGCGATGACCTACTACGGTCGCTGGACCTACAAGTTCGAGGAAGGCGCGCGTCAGGGAGCGCTTGGCATCCTGATCGTGCACGAGACCGCGCCGGCCTCCTACGGCTGGGCCACGGTCAAGAATTCCAATACCAACACGATGTTCGACGTGGTGCGCGAAAACGCCTCGTCCGTGCATCCGAAGATGGAAGGCTGGATCCAGCGCGACTTCGCGGCGGACCTGTTCAAGCGTGCCGGCGTCGATTTCGAGAAGCAGAAGAAGCTGGCCCAGACGCGCGACTTCAAGCCGGTGGAACTGAAGGGCGTGACGCTGTCGGCCAACTACGATGTCGACCAGGAAGTCATCACCTCGCAGAACGTCGCCGGCCGCATCGAAGGCAGCAAGTACCCGGACGAAACCATCATCTACAGCGGCCACTGGGACCATCTCGGTGTCGGCGCGCCGGACGCCAAGGGCGACACGATCTATAACGGTGCGGTCGACAACGCGACCGGCATTGCGGCGTTGATCGAACTGGGCCGCGCCTTTGCGAAGGCGCCGCAGCCGCAGCGTTCGGTGCTGTTCCTCGCCGTCACCGCCGAGGAAAAGGGCCTGCTCGGCTCCGAGTACTACGCCTCCAAGCCGCTCTATCCGCTCGGCAAGACGGTGGCGGACATCAACATGGATGCGCTCGACCCGGGCGACGAGGCGCGCAACTTCACCACCTCCGGCAGCGCCAAGTCGGATCTGCTCGACCTGCTGATCGCCGACGGCAAGGGCATGGGCCTCAAGTACGAGCCCGACTCGCATCCGGAAGCCGGCTACTTCTTCCGCTCCGATCACTTCCCGTTCGCCAAGCGCGGCGTGCCGGCGGTGTCGTTCGGTTCCGGCGACGATCTGGTCAAGGGCGGCAAGGCGGCTGGCGAAGCGGCGAGCAAGGACTACAACGCCAACCGCTACCACCAGCCGAGCGACGAATGGCAGGCGAGCTGGAGCTTCAAGGGCATGGCGCGCGATCTCGGCCTGCTCTACAAGGTCGGCAGCGACTTGGCCAACTCGCGCCAGTGGCCGGACTGGTCGAAGGATTCGGAGTTCCGCGCCGCGCGTGACACGACGGCGGCCGACCGCAAGTAAGTTTGGCAGGGCATCGATGCGGGCCGTTCGCGGCCCGCATCTTTTTTTGGTGGCGACTGGCGGCATCCATTTGCTGCGCTGCGCTTGGCCCGATCACCCGCCGCGTGCGCCACTGCCGCGATGTCAGGCCCGAGGCCAGCCGCCTTTCGCGTGGTGGCAGCTTCGCCACAGACAGCTAAGATCGGCGGATGTCCGTGCCCAGTCCCGCCTTTCGATTCGGTCACTACCGCCTCGATATCGCCGCCAGAGAATTGATTGTCGCGGCAAGCTCGCCGCTTTGCCACCGAAAGGTTCCGACTGCCTGGCATGGCTGTTCGAGCATCGCGACCGCGCGGTCGGCCGCGACGACGGAGCGCCGCGGTCTGGGGCAGGGCGGACATCACCGATGCGCAGATCGACCAGCTGATCCTGAAAGTGCGCCGCGTGCTCGGCGACAGCGGCAGCGATCAGGAAGTCATCCGCACCGTGCCGCGTTTCGGCGATCGCTGGGGGGCTGAAGTCCAGATCGACGACGAGCCGGTGACGAACAACCCCACGGCGGCAGAGGCGGCGCCTGGCCCCGGCGCGGCAACGCCCGATCCCGTCGTCACTCCGGCAAGGTCGGAGCCGGATCCTGCGACCGGTTTCCCCGACAGCGAATCCGGCGCGCCCGCACCGGTCGCCGTGCGTCGTCCTGTTCGTCGTCGCGCGCTGGTTGCCGCCGCTGGCGCGGCGCTCGCAGTGCTGTTGGCAGCCGTTTTCCTGATGCAACCCGACGGGCTTTCGCGCGCGCCACGGCGCCACGCAGCGGTGCGAATCCGAGTCCGAGTCCTCCGGCGCCGCACACGCACAGGTCGATGCCGCGCGATACGCGGTATTGCCGGTGGCGCTGGATGGAGAAGACGACGGCGAGTGGGCGTGGCTGCGCCTCGGGATGATGGATCTGATCGCCGCGCGCCTGCGCGAGGGCGGCGTGACCGTGGTGCCTGCCAGCAACGTGGTGGCCCTGATCGGCAAGGATTCGGTCGAGCCGCTCGATCCGGTGGCCGTCCGCGACGCCACCGGTGCGGGCGTCCTGGTGCAGCCATCCGTGCGCCGAATCGATGGCGGCTGGCGAGTGCGCATCGAGATCGACGGCGCCGAAGGGGCAGCCCGCGAGATGGAAGTGCATGCCGGCGATGCGATCGACGGCGCGCGCGCCGCGGCAGACCGATTGCTGGTGCTGCTGGGTCGCGCGCCGCTGCCGACGGAGCGCGGCAGCGAGGATTCCGCGACGGATCTCCTTGCCCGGCGCATCGATGCCGCGATCAGCGGCAGCGACTACGAACTGGCGCGACAGTTGCTGGAGACGGTTGCGCCGCCGCGCCGCGACGAGGCGGAGTTCCGCATGCGTCGCGCCTACGTCCAGCGCGCGCTCGGCCACGGTGCCGAGGCGAGGGATCTGTTCCAGGCGGTGCTCGATTCCGACGCCGAGCGCGCGCTCGCTGCGCCGATCCGCGCCGGCGCCCTGATCGGGCTTGGTGTCATGCATCTGCAGGAGGGCGATACGG
>JASLGB010000303.1 GCA_030150315.1 Dokdonella sp.
GACATCAGGCGCGCGCCGACCGTGCCGTGGTTGACGATGGTGATGGTGTACGCGAAGGCGTACCGGTTTTCGGTGGGCGCGGACTGGTCGTCCAGAAAGCGCGTGTCAACCGAAATGACGATGTCGTAAGGCTTTTTGCCGCTCATGGGCGCAATTCTCCGGGACGCGCGCCGCGGCGGCAAGCGCGCCGCACTCTAGCGTGTGGAGGTCAGCTCGCGCGCCAGCGCAACGAATGCGGCCGGCGCCAATTGCTCGGCGCGTGCCTTGGGATCGACCCCGGCAGCGGCGATGCGCTCGACCTCCAGCACGCCGTGCAGCGCATTGGAAAGCGTCTTGCGGCGCTGTCCGAAAGCGGCCTTCACCACGCGCGAAATCGCCGCTCCGTCCGCGTCCGGACGCTCTTGCCGCGGGCGTGGCACCAGGCGGACCACGGCCGAATCGACCTTCGGCGGCGGCTTGAACGCGCTCGGCGGCACTTCCAGCAGCGGATCGACGCGGCAGGCCAGTTGCAGCATCACCGACAGGCGTCCGTAGACCTTGCTGCCCGGCGCGGCGGCCATGCGGTCGACGACTTCCTTCTGCAGCATGAAATGCATGTCCGAAATCGCGTCGAGATGGTCGATGCAGTGGAACAGGATCGGCGAGGAAATGTTGTAGGGCAGGTTGCCGACCACGCGCAGCGGCTCGCCGTGGGCAAGGCGCCCGATGTCGACTTCCAGCACGTCGGCGTGCACCACGTCCAGCTCGCCGACGCCTTGCGCCGCGGCGTGCAGGCGCGGAATCAGGTCGCGATCCAGTTCGATCACGGTCAGTTTGCCGAGCACGCGCAGCAGCGGCAGGGTCAGTGCGCCTTCGCCGGGGCCGATTTCCACGACGCGCTGGCCGGGTTTCGGATCGATGGCTTGGACGATCCTGCGCAGCAGCGCCTGATCGTGCAGGAAGTGCTGGCCGAAGCGTTTCTTGTGGACGTGGCGTTCGTCGAGGGAGGTAGGCATCCGGCGATGGTAACGGCTGACGGGGCGCGGGATGCAGTGGCGGACGTTGGGCGCGTGCAATGGACACGAGGCGGTCGATGCGCCGCGCTGCCCGGTGGGTCGGCTGCGCGCGGGTCATCGCCCAGGCCGCTGCGACGTGCTCACTGGTCGCTGCGCTGCAAACTGGCATGGCCGGCGGAGGAGACCGGATCCGCGGCTGCTTCGGTACGGGGCGGCCACATGCCGGATTCGAGCCGTGCGTTCGCGCCGTTGCGCGCGGCGAGCCGGCGCGAAGCGGGCGCATCAGGCGATTGCGCGCATCAGCACGTGGGACACCAGCCAGAGACCGCCGGCGAGCGAGATCAGCGTTCCGCCGATCCACAATCTCGCGCCGGCCGGCGTCAGTTGGCTGAAGGCATGCCAGACCGGTGCGGCGGCCCAGAAAGGCTGGCCGGGCAGGCGAAACCAGATCCATGCCGCCAGCGAGACCAGAACGCCGAGCCGGATGGCATAAAGGGCGGGATGCATGAATCGCCTTGCCGATGCGGCGCTGCCGGTGCCGCGATAAGCCGGTCGCGATCGACCGGACGCGGATTGTAGGGCGCGTCCGCGACGGCCACCCGGCCACCGGCGCACAGATCGAGTCTGTGCCTCAGTAGTCCACCATGCGCATCGCGAGGCGCACCCCGGTTTCGATGGCATCGTCCAGATCGTCGCCGGGCTCGATCTCGCCCGGTTCGAAGGCCAACGGCGTGCCGTCGATCTCGATCGTCTGGACCGTTGCCGGCTGCTCCGGCCCGGCTTGCGTCGCCGTCACGCTGATCTGCCTGCCGCGATACGAAATGGAACTCGATTTCGTCTGCATGGTGTCCTACTGCGAGGGGCGGTGCGTTCAGCCTGAACCCTGCGCTGTTCCATGTCGTCGGGCGGCATCGGCGGATGCCGTTGAGGTCGGCGGCTTAGGGTCATCGGGAGGCGAAAGACGCGCTCCTCCGGCCCGCCGCGCACGGATCCTGAAAGTCCGCGCTGACGGTTGGTCTGATTGACACGCCTCAAGCCGTCGCTGCGGCCGGTGTTTTCCGAGCCGGCCTACCAGCCGCCGAGGATGGCCTTCAGCAGCCAATAGCCGCCGATGGTCAGCCAGACGAACAGTGCGGCGGCCAGCAGCAGGGGTTTCGGGCCGAGTGCGCGCAGGCGCGAGAAGCGTGTTTCCAGACCGAGCGCGCCCATGGCGATGGCGAGCAGCAGCGTGTCGAGGTCGAGCAGGCGCGCGTGCAGCGCCGGCGGCAGTTGCCCCACGGAGTTCAATGCGCAGACGCCGACGAAGCCGAGCGCGAACCACGGTATCTGGATCGCCCCGGCGCCGCTGCCTTCGCGGCGTGCCTGCCATGCGCCGAGCACGAGCAGGAACGGAACCAGCAGCAGCACGCGGGTCAGTTTGACGATGACGGCAGTGTCGGCGGCGGTGGCGTCCACGGCGTTGCCGGCGGCGACGACCTGGGCGACTTCGTGCACGGTGGCACCGGTGTAGATGCCGTAAACGTCCGACGGCAGCGCCAGCCAGTGCGCGAGTTGCGGATAGAGGAAGATGTTCAGCGTGCCGAACAGCACGACGCCGGCGACCGCGATGGCGACCTTGCCCGGGTCGGGCTTGAGTACGCGCTCGGTCGCGAGCACGGCGGCGGCGCCGCAGATCGCGCTGCCGCAGGCGGTGAGCAGGGCGGTGTCGCTGTCCAGCCCAAGCCAGCGTCGACCGATCCACAGACCCAGCCCGAGCGTGCTGACGACGATGAGCACGTCCAGCAGCAGCGCCTCGACGCCGATGGCAGCGATCTGCTGGAAACTGATGCGCAAGCCGTACAGCACGATGCCGGCACGCAGCAGATTGCGTTGCGAGAACGCGATGCCGGGCGTGAGCTGCGGCGGCAGGCGTGTGCCGGCAAGGTTGCCGATGAGCATGCCGAGCACGATGGCCAGCGTCAGTGCCGACAGTTGCAGCCGCGAGAACACCGGCAGCGCAGCGAGCGCCAGGCCGGCGAGGCCGATCAGCAGGGCGAAGGCGATGCCGGGGAGGCGGGTGCGGACGGCGGACATGGTGGCAGCAGGCTCTGGAGGGGCGAGGCGGGCATTGTCGAACCGTTCGTAATATAAAGATAATAGATAGTCATTATCTGTACGATCAGGGATTCTGATGATTGCGATCAGTCCGCGCCAACTCGAGGTCTTCGCCGCCATCGCCGCCAGCGGAAGCGTGCGTGCCGCCGCCGATCAGCTGGGCCTGACCCAGCCAGCGCTGAGCATGGCCCTGGCGGAACTGGAGCGTCTGCTCGGTGCGCCGTTGTTCGACCGGCACCAGCGTCGTCTGCACCTCAATGCGCAAGGACAGGCGCTGTTGCCGTTGGCGCGTGACATCGTCGAGCGCCTGCGCGAGTTCGGCCACGGTGCCAGCGCACAGCCGCAGGGCGCGCTGGCGGTCGGCGCCAGCAACACGATCGGCAACTATCTGGTCGGTGATCTGCTTGGCGGCTTCGTGGCCGCGTATCCACAGGTGCATCTGAGCCTGCGCGTGGCCAATACCGCCGAGGTGGTCGCCGGATTGCTCGACTTCAGCCTCGACGTGGGATGCATCGAGGGGCCGGCGCAGGACGAGGCGCTCGAATGCCTGCCGTGGCGCGAGGATGCCTTGCAGGTGTGCGTGCGCGCGGATCATCCGCTGGCGCGACGCAAGCGCCTGCGGCCGGACGATCTCGACGGCGAGCGCTGGATCCTGCGCGAGCAGGGATCGGCGACGCGCTCGGTCTTCGAGGACGCGGCGCGCGGTGTGCTCGGGCGCATCGACGTGGCGTTGGAGCTGGGTCAGAGCGAGGCGATCAAGCAGGCGGTGATCGCCGGTCTTGGCATCGGCTGCCTGCCGCAGGCGGCGATCGGTGACGCGGTGGCGGCGGGGCGGCTGGTGGCGCTGCAGACGCCGTTTCTCGACCTGCGCCGCACGCTGGCCCTGGTCGTGCACCGCAACCGCTATCGGGGCGCGACCTTGCGCGCGTTCATCCAGGCCTGTGGCGCCGGGCCGGCGCGCTGAATCACGCGCCGCCGGCGGCGCGCACGGCGGTGCGCAGCGCGTCGGCCCACTCCGCGTTGCCGGCCAGCGCGTCGGCGAATTCGGCGCTGATGCGCTCGACCGCTTCGCGTGGCGCCTGCGTGCTGTCCGCGCGACGCAGCACGAACAGGCTGCGCCGTGCTGGCGCGCACTGGTCGAAGAAGGCGCCGAGACAACGCTGGATGTGCCGCTCGATCTGCTTGTCGCGCACCAGCCCGCAGGACTCGAACTGCCGCTGCCACCACGCCGGGCTGGCCCACACAGATGGCCATGCATTTGCCAGCCGAGCGCGTCGCAGTGCAGATGGCGCCAGAAGGCGTCGGGACCGGCCTCGCGCCATTCCGGCAAGGGCACGTCGGTACTGCCGAACACGTCGTCGTCGCCGAACATCGGCGAGTTGACGAGGACATGGCCGTCGCGGGCGAGCAGTTCGCGCATGCGTTCGAGATAGCGCCCGAGCCGGCGCGGATTGAGGTGCTCGAGGATGTCCATCGCCAGCAGCACGTCGAACGGGCCATCCACGTCCACCGACAGCAGGTCGCCGTAGCGGATGCGGTTGCGGATCGATGGGCAGGCAGGAACGAAGGCGAGGTGGCTGATCTCCACGCCGGTCACGTCGATTCCGCGCTTGTGCAGCAGGCTCAGGACGGGGCCGGTGAAGCAGCCGATTTCGAGGCAGCGCCGCGCTCCGAGGCCTGCGGCCAGCGCCGCGGTCACGCGCTTGTCGGTGTCGATGACCGGCGACCACACGCCGAAACTGTCGTAGTAGTGATGGTCGAGGATCGCGCGTTCCAGCCCGTCGAACTGGGCGTCGTCGGAAATCGCCAGCGTGGTGCTGCCGTCCGCGTTGCGCCGATAGCGTTGCGGGAAACGCTGCGTCAGGTCGGGCAGTTCGATCGTCGGCGCGCGCAGGTATTTCTGGCGCTGGTTGAACTCCTCCGACTGCACCATCGTGGGTGCGATGCGGCCAAGCGGTGCGCCTGCATGCAGCGCGGCGGAGTGCGAACGCAGGCCTGAGGGGTCGGGCTCGCGCTCCAGGATGCCTCGGTACCGTTCGGTGACAAGAGCCTCGCGGTCGG
>JASLGB010000326.1 GCA_030150315.1 Dokdonella sp.
CGGTCGGCGTGTTGGCTGCGTCGTGCCGCGCGCGTCGGCCTTGGTCGCGTGCGCTCCGTGCGGGCGCTCGCGCAGCATCGGCGCCACCACGGAAAAGTCCCCGTCGTTCGGCGCGGGCTTGATGCCGAGCAGGTGCGCAAGCAGCGGATAGACGTCGACGCTGTCGAACTGCGGCACGACCAGCCCGTGCCGGAACGCGGGGCCGTGCGCGATGAACAGCGCACGCATGTCCGGGTCGTCGTTGTCGTAGCCGTGGTCGCCGAGGCTGAGCCGCTTGCGCTGGTTCACGTACTCGCGCGTGGTGATCTGCCAGCCGGTATCGGGCATGCAGACGATGGCGGGAATGCGCGGATGGGTGCCGTAGTGCAGGCGCGCCGGTATCTCGGATTTGCGCCAGCACTGCATGTGCGCGTGCGGTCGCAGCAGGGCCGCTTCGGCCTTGGCGGTGTGGCCGGCGCGCGGATTGAATCCGGCGAGGGCGCCGAGGTTCATGGTGACGGCGTCGTCGGGGGAGAGCACGTCCTCGATGTAGATATGGCGTTCGCGCGAAATATTGGCGGTGCCGTGATCGGACACGATCACCAGATTCACGCGCTCGTACACGCCGCGCTTGCGCAGCCCGTCCACGAGATGGGCAAGTGCGGTGTCGATCTCGCGCAATGCGGTGCCGACCGAGGGAGCGTCGGCACCATCCCGATGCGCGATGTGATCGGCCTGCTCGAAATACAGCGTGAGGAAGCGCGGGCGCGACGCGGCCGGTTCGTCCATCCACTGCAGCAGGCGGTCGACCCGCGCGATGGGCGGCAGGTCGCCATCGAACGACAGCCAGTGGCTGGGGCGCACGCCGCCGATGGCGGACTCCGAACCGGGCCAGAAAAGCGTGGCGGCGCGCACGCCCTGTTTTTCCGCGCCGACCCAGATCGGCTCGCCACCCCACCACGCGGGATCTTCCGTGGTTTTTGCGTTGTTGTAGACGAAGCGCTTGCCGCTGACCGGATCGACGAAGCGGTTGTTGATGATGCCGTGGTGGTCGGGATAGAGGCCGGTGACCAGCGTGTAGTGGTTCGGAAAGGTCAGTGTCGGGAATGCCGGCTTGAGCGATTCCGCGCGCACGCCGTCCGCCGCCAGCGCATTCAGCGTCGGCGTTTCGCCGCGATCGAGGTAGTCCGGCCGGAAGCCGTCGATGGAAATGAGGATCAGCGCATCGTGCGCAACGCCGGCCTGCGGTTTCGGCTGGTTCGGCGCACAACCGACGCACAGCAGCAACAAGGCGAGCAGGGACAGGACGCGAAAAGGCACGGCTGAACTCCGGAATCTCTGGCGAAACCCCCATCATAATCCAGGAGCATGACGATCCGTCTGCGCGGCCTGCCGTGATTTCGCAGCGTTGGCGACGCGAACGATGGCATGGCCGCAGGCCGTGAAGGACGGCATCGCTACGGCTGGAAAACGCCGTGGTCGATCCCATCTCCGGTGGCCGTCTTCCCGGAGTCGTTCCCATGTCCTTGTTTCAGCCGCTGACGCTCGGCGATGTCCATTTGCGCAATCGCATCGCCGTATCGCCGATGTGCCAGTACTCGTCGGTCGACGGCCTGCCGAACGACTGGCATCTGGTCCACCTTGGTGGTTTGGCCGTTGGTGGTAGCGTGTTGGTATTGACCGAGGCGGCAGCGGTGTCGCCGGAAGGGCGCATTTCGCCGGCCGATATCGGCTTGTGGAACGACGCGCAGGCGCAGGCATGGCACCGCATCACCCGTTTCATCCGCGATCAGGGCGCCGTCTCCGGCGTGCAGTTGGCCCATGCCGGGCGCAAGGCCGGCACCGATGCGCCGTGGCGTGGCGGCAAGCCGCTGGGCGTGGCGCAGGGCGGATGGATTCCGGTCGCGCCGAGTGCGCTCCCTCATGACGCCGGTTACGAAACGCCGCAGGCGCTTGATCGTGCGGGTCTGCAGGCCGTGGTCGCCGACTTCCGTGCCGCGGCGCGTCGCTCCGCAAAAGCGGGTTTCGACGTGATCGAGGTGCATGCCGCGCACGGTTACCTGCTGCACCAGTTCCTGTCGCCGCTGTCGAACCGGCGCGACGACGCCTATGGCGGATCGCTGGAAAACCGCGCGCGCCTGCTGCGCGAAGTGGTGGCTGCCGTGCGCGCGGAGTGGCCGCAGCCGAAGCCGCTGCTGGTGCGCGTGTCCGCCACCGACTGGGTGGCTGGCGGCTGGGACATCGACGAGTGCGTGGAGCTGGCACGCTGGCTGAAGCAGGACGGCGTGGACCTGATCGATGTCTCCAGTGGCGGCTTGTCGCCACGACAGGCGATTGCGCCATCGCCCGGCTATCAGGTGCCGTTCGCCGCCCGCATCCGGCGCGAAGCCGGCATCGCCACGGGCGCGGTTGGGTTGATCACCGAGGCGCATCAGGCCGATGCGATCCTCGCGCGCGGCGATGCGGACCTGGTGCTGATCGCGCGCGAGCTGCTGCGCGACCCGCATTTCCCGCGTCGCGCAGCGGCCGAGCTGGGCGTGGCGATCGAAGCGCCGCCGCAGTACGGACGCGCGTGGTGACGAGACGCTGTTGCAGTCGCCCGGGCCGGCGGTCGCCCGCGTGTCGGCAGGCTGTGCATCGGCGGGCTGTGCATCGGCAGGCGGGCGTGCTTCAGCCTTCCATGCGCACTCGGCCGACGCGCTGCAGATCCGGGCTGTATTCCAGGTCGGCCGGCAGCACGGCCTTGGGGTTCGGCAGATACTCTCCGGAGGGAGCGCGCGCAAGGCGCTGACTTGCGCTGGCGATGCCAAGGCGTGAACGCGCCAGCGCGAACCGGTTTTCGAGGTCGTCGTCGGAGGCCGGCGTGGCCTGCGTCGCGGGGTCGGCATCCTGCAAGAGCGTCGAACCGGCGGTGCCTTCGTCCGCGCGCCGTGAGGCAGTCAGGGCTTGGCGCTGGTCGGCAGGCTGCCTGCGCAGCCAGTCGTGGATCAGGGCCGGCAGGTCGATGCCGTGGCGCTTGAGGAAGGCGACCAGATCGACGCCTTCGGGCCAGGGTTGGTGTGGCACAGCCGCGAGATCGATGGTCAGTCGCAACGCCTGCGGCGGCCGCGTCGCCGCTTCATCGAAACAGCGATAGACCAGTTCGCTGCACACCACGCGCTGGTCCTCGCTGCCGAGGAAGGCGTCGACCGCCAGACGCAGCAGGAGACGCAGTGCCGGATCGTCGCTGAGCTTGTTGCGCACCGCGCAGGCCAGTCCAAGCTGGATCAACTGGTCCATCGGATAGGGACGGCCCAGATAGGCCATGGCCGTCTGCCGCAGCGCGTCGATGCTGGTCGCTGGCAGCGGCGCGGGCTGCCTGCGCCGGAACGCGTCGATGAAGTGGTAGGACGACACCTGCCGCAGCCGCTCCCGCAAGTCCACCTCGACCACGCCGGACGGCCCTGCCTCGATCAGGCGGTGCGCGTCGAGCACCATGGCGGCGTGGCTGTACTGGCCGTCGCCGGCCCAGGCGATCAGCTCGGACAGGTCGCCGCGACCAAGGTGCAGCAGCACGTCGCCGGGGCGAAGATCGTCTTGCGTCAGTAGCGTTTCGTCGTTCATGCGAGGCTCGTCGCTGCAGGGAAAGGGGGCGTGTCGTCGGCAAGACAGAAGCGATTGCGTCCCTCGGCCTTGGCTTGGTAGAGGGCGCGATCGGCGCGCGCGATCAGCTGGTCGGGTTGTTCGTTGGGTGGCTCGGCGAAAGCGACGCCGATGCTGACGGTGATCTGCAGCTGGATGCCGTCGGCTTCCACGGTGAGGCGCTCGACCATCTGGCGCATCCGTTCGGCGATGCGCATGGCCTGATCGAGGCCGATGTTCGGCAGGACCGCGATGAATTCCTCACCGCCATAGCGACTGAGGAATTGCGGGGGACGCATGTCGGCCATCAGGTTCCCGGCGACGGTGCGCAGGCAGGCGTCACCGGTGAGATGGCCATACCGGTCATTGATCGACTTGAAATGGTCGATATCGAGGAACAGCAGGGCCAGGCCCGCATGGCGTTCGCGGGCGCCGACGATGGCGTCGCCGAGCCGCGACATGAAGGTGCGCCGGTTCAGCGTGCCGGTCAGCCCGTCGTGGCTGGCAAGGTGATGGGCGAGGTTGCGCTCGCGGCGGACGTTCAAGGTGTCGTCGGCAAGGCCGAGGATGAGGACGATGCTGGCAAACGCCATGGTCAACGGAAAGCCATATTCGAGCCATGGCTGCAAGGGCCACGCGCCGAGCAATTGCAGGACACGGAAGGCCGTGAAGACTACCTGCGGCATCCAGGCGACAAGGAAGAAGCGCGCCGCGCGATTTCCGCGCCAGGCGACCAGTGAAACCGCCGTTACCGCCAGAAGCGCTGCGCCGAGCAGCAGCAGGTTCACTGCCGTCGGCAACCACGTTCCGAGCTGGTGCGCCAGGAAAATCTGCAGCGGAAGGGCGGACAGCAGAGGCCAGCGGAACCTTCCCAAGGCGCGGGCCAGTCGCGGGGTCTGCCGGCGCAAATCGCAAAATTCAAGGATGAAGGTGATCGCCAGCGCGGCGGAAAGCGTTGCCGCCAGGGTGGTCAGCAGGTAGCCGAGTCCGGCCAGCGTGCTGCCGCCGACCACGTCGAACAGCTCTCCGTTGGTCAGCATCTGATAGACGAGCTGGGTGCTGGCGTAGCCGAGAAAACAGGCCAGCACGCGATCGCGCAGCGCCAGCCACAAGCACAGGCCGACGATGATCATGGCCAGCTGCACGCTGG
>JASLGB010000384.1 GCA_030150315.1 Dokdonella sp.
GATGCTGCAAGGCAGGCTGGTGCAGTCACCGCTGACCGAGGACACCATCACGCCGGCCGGAGTCGGGCTGCTCAGCACGACCTGGTTGGCGGTGTTCGGGCCGAGGTTTTTCACCGTGATCACATAGCTGGCCTGACCGCCGGCCACTGCCGTGGCGGAGCCGGTCTGCGTCACGGCAAGGTCGGCGCCGTGGCCGATCGCGGCGTCCGGCAGCGGCCACGCCCAGGCGCCACGCGAGCGCGTGAAGGCGGCCAGTGTGGTGAAGCCGCGGTCGACGGCCAGATCCCACACCATCACGCGCGGGAAGCCTTCGAAGTAGTACCAGGTCGGCGAATCCACCGAGATGTCATCGGTGTAGTACAGGCCCCAGTCGGTGCCGAGGAAGACCTGATCCGGGCGGTTCGGGTTCGGCATGATCTGCTCGACCGGAATGTTCGGCAGGTTGCCGCTCTTGTCCTTCCAGCTGAAGCTGGAGCAGCCATAGTCCGCACAGGTGGCCTGGAACACATGGCCGGGGCGGCCGGGCGTGTTCTGGTCGAAGCCGCCGACGGCGGCGTACAGCGTCAGCGCGGAGCGCGGATCGAAACGCACGCCGAAGATCGGGCGGTTCGGCAGCACGCGGTTGTCGTCGGTCAGGTTGACCGCCTGCGCGCAGTTCGGATCGCTCGACGGCGTGGCCGGGCAGTTCGCGGCAGCGGCGGTGCCGAGGCCGAACACGATCTGCACGTTGCCGTCGTTGGTGCCTACCGCGGCCACGGTCGGATCGGTGAACGAGTACGCGACGTGGTTGATGTAGGAGCGGTTGCTGCTGCCCAGGATGAGCGAGTTCTTGGTCAGGTTCGGCGTGCGCGCCTTCCACGACGAGCGCATCGCGGTGGTGTTGGAGTTGGTCATGTCGACCGTCTCCCACAGGCGGTTGGTGCCGGCGATCGTGTGGTTGCAACCGGCGGCCGTGCTGCAGCCGCTGTCCGGTGCGTCCAGCTCGCCCCATTTGTAGATGTCGTAGGACATCGCGAAGATCGTGCTGGCCAGGTCGCCAGCGCCGCCCCAGGTGCCGCCGGTGTTGCCCGAAGCGGTCGAGAAGCTGCCGCTCATCGTGTTGCCGTAGGTCAGGCTGCGCGCGAGCGAGCCGTACTGGCTGGAGTTGAACCAGATCGCGTTGCCGATCGGCTCGATCTTGGTGGTGGTGCCGTCGCCGGAGCAGTTGGACGTCCACTTCACCGGGCCGGTCGGCTGACCGCTGAACTTCACCGCCGAGCAGCCGTTGTCCTGCGCACCGGCGCCGATGGCCGGAGTCGCGGAGTTGGCGAAGTTGGAGCTGATGTCGCCGAAGTAGAACTCGATCGTGTTCAGCGTCTCGTTGAGCTGGCGGAAGCTCGGGAACGGCGCCGTGGAGTTCTCGGTGTAGTACACGCCGCCGTCGCTGCCGATCAGCATCTTTTCGCCGTCGCCGGGCAGGAAGGCGCGTGCGTGGTGATCGACGTGGACGTGGTCGAGCGTGCCGGCCGGTTTGGTCGTCCAGCCGCAGGTGATGTCGACGTAGCTGGCGCCGCCGTCGGTCGAGCGGTAGACGTCAAATCCGGACAGGAAGGTGATTTCCGGATTGGTCGGATGCACGCTGATGCCCGCGTCGTACCACATCTGGGTACCGCCGCCGGCAGAGCTGCTGTCGCTGCCGCAGCGGGCGACGTTGGCGGTCGAGGCAGTCTTCGTCCAGGTGTCGCCGCGGTCGTTGCTGCGCCAGACGCCGAGCACGTTGGAGCCGGACACCGACGCGGCCATCGCGTAGAGGGTTTCCGGCTGGCTTGGCGATACCGCCAGTTCGAGTCGGCCGATGTCGGTGCCGCCGGGCGTGCCGGTCGGGTTGCCGCTGGCGGTTCCGGCCGGCCAGCCGTTGTCGAGCAGGGTCCATGCGCCGGTCGCCGGACAGCCGCCGCCCGGGATCTGGTCCAGTCGATAGACGCCGTTGGCGCCGTTCTGGCCGATGTCCGGCTGCGTCGGCGTGGCGTTGCCGCGCGTGCCGATGGCCGCATACAGGCGCGTTGTGCCGTCGCCGTTGCTGACCGGAATCAGTCCGGTCACGTCCTGGCGCTGGCGGTTCGGGCCGGTGGCGAATTCGTTGAGATAGCACGGGCCGGCCCAGTTCTCGCCGGCGTCGTAGGAGAAGAACACGCTGGTCTTGGTGCCGACGACGATCTTGCGCGCGTCGTTCGGATCGACCACGACCTTGCCGATCGCCTGGTACTGCGGGAAGCCGCCGTTGATCGGGGCGTAGTAGGGGCTGAATACTTCGGTGCCGAGCAGGCGCCAGCTCGCGCCTTGGTCGGTGCTCTTGAGCACGCCGTTGGCGCCGAAGGAGAAGTTGCCGAAGCGCAGGTCGCCGGTGGCGGCGTAGATCGTGTTGCGGTCGTGCGGGTCGATCGTGATGTCGGAAATCGACAGGCCGGCGATTTCAGGGATGTCGGTGATGACGTCCCACTGCACCGGGTTGTTCGGCGGTGCTTCCAGCGAGCAGCAGTTGGTGGTCTTCCAGATGCCGCCGCCATCGGTGCCGATGTAGGCGATGGTCGGATCGACCGGGTCGATCGCGATCACGTTGACGCGACC
>JASLGB010000393.1 GCA_030150315.1 Dokdonella sp.
CACCGAAGAACGCACCATGCGGCAACCCGGCGAAAAAGCGCGCCAGCAGCATGCCGCGGTAGTCGGGCGCGAGTGCGCTGGCGAGATTGCCAAGCACATAGAAACCCATCAGCCACAGCACCAGATTGCGCCGGGACAGCCGTCCGCCGAGGATCGCCAGCAACGGCGCGCCCACGACCACGCCCAGGGCATAGGCGCTGATGACGTGGCCGACTTGCGGCTCGCTGACGCCGAACGCCTTGACCAGCTCCGGCACCAGCCCCATCGCGGAAAACTCGCTGGTGCCGATGGCGAAGCCGCCGAGCGTGAGGGCCGCCAGGATGAAAATGCGCTGGCGCGACGAAACGGCAACGGCAGATGCCGACGCAGCGCGGGAGATGTCCTGATCCATCCGCCCATTATGCTGCATGGCAGCATGCACCGCGCACGCTGCGCGCGGGCGACATGGATTGCCGGGGCGCAGTGCAAAGGCTACGGTCTGCGGATGACTACCTCACGCCTTCTCGTGTTCGCCGCGACTGCCTTCGGCCTCGCAGGCTGCACCCACACACCCCGACCGGACTCTCCGGCCACCACCCCCGCCACGGCCGCCGACGCCTTCATGGCCCGCATCGCGACGCATTGCGGCCAGGCTTTCGAGGGACGCATCGCAGCGAACCAGCCCACGCCGTCCACGCCCGATGCGTTCGAAGGAAAGACCTTGCTGATGCATGTGCGCAGCTGCGACGAGCCCGCGCGCGAGCTGCGCATTCCGTTCCATGTCGGCGACGATCGTTCGCGCACCTGGGTGCTGACACGCACCCGGGACGGTCTGCGCCTGAAGCACGACCATCGCCACGCGGACGGCAGCGACGACACCGTGACGATGTATGGCGGCGACACCGGCGGCGCCGGCACCGCACAGCGCCAATCGTTTCCCGTCGATGCCGAATCGCGCGCGCTGTTCCGCAAGGAAGGACTCGGCGCCTCGCTCGACAACGTGTGGGCAATGGAGATCGAACCCGCGCAACGTTTCGTCTACGAACTGGCGCGTCCGGGCGGACGCCTGTTTCGCGTCGAATTCGACCTGACACGGCCGGTGGCGATTCCACCGGCACCGTGGGGTTCGTGATCCGTCGGCCTCCACCAACACCGATCGACGGACGCATCGACGAGGCACGGATCGGCAACGCGCCGGCTTGCAATCGGCGCCATTTGCCCCCATCCGTCAGGACGCAAACACTCCGCATTCCGCAATGAACGATCCCGATCCCCGACCGCTACCACCCGAACCGCCGCTGCCGAGCGACTGCTGCGACAGCGGCTGCGACCCGTGCGTGCACGACAGCTATTCCGACGAACTCGCGCTGTATCGGCAACGGCTGGCGCAGTGGCTGGAGCGCCATCCGCAACCGGCGGGGCAAACGCAGTCCTGACTGCCGTCCCGCCGCGATGAATCGCGGCGGGACAATTCAGTCCGGAACGCGTGCCAGCAGCAATTCCCCGGCAACCGGCGCGCCCCATTCCGTGCGTATCACGAACCGCTCACGCTGGATCCGACCGAACCCGCTGGCGGCCAACTGCTCCGCCACCACGTCGGGTGCGTGTCGATAGCGCCCGGTTTCGGGTGGCAACTCGGTTCGCCCCGACTCACTGCATTCGATCGAGAAGCCGAACCTGCCGCCGGCCGGCAAGCGCTTTCGCACCGCGTCGATGAACGGGCCCAGCTCCGCCACGTAGACGAATACGTCGGCGGCGACGATGGCGTCCCACTGCGATGTCGCGCCGTGCAGGAAATCGAGCGCCTCGGCCTCGTGCAGATCGTGGTACAGGTTGAGCGCGCGCGCGATCTGCAGCATGCGCGGTGACAGGTCGACGCCATCGATGCGGCGTTGCGCGCCGGTCAGTTCGGCGCCCATCAGGCCCGTGCCGCATCCCAGATCCAGCACCGTTGCCGATTCCGGCAAGCCGTCCGCGCTCAGCAATCGACCAAGCTGTCCCGGCACCGCGTAGGCCAGTCGATCAACCAGGGTGGACTCGAAGCGATCGGCGAAATCGTCGAACAGGCCGCGCACGTATCCGGCTTCGATCCGCTCCGGCAGGGTGCCATCCAGCGAGGCGAGATGATGCGCCGCAGTCGCGTCGTCGGGCGCCAGTTCAAGCGTGCGCTGGAAGGCGGCACGCGCGCCGTCGTGGCTCTTCCTGCGCAGGCGCACGAAGCCAAGCCAGTGCCAAATGCGCGAGTCATCCGGGTGCGTTTTCAGCAAGCCGTCGAGCTGCCGCTCCGCCGCCTCCGCATAGCCCGCGCGCAACAGCGATGCGGCCTGCTCCAGACGCAGTTCCGGATCTTCAGGGCGCAGCGAAAATGCGCGACGGCTGCTTTCCAGCGCATGCTCGTTTTGGCCGAGCGAAGTCTGCGCCGAGGAAAGCCCTCGCCACGCCTCGACCGATCCCGGCACGCGCGCGACCACGCGCTGGAATGCGTCGACCGCCTCGCGCGTCCGTCCAAGATGATGCAGGCTCTTGGCGCGATGCAGCTCCAGCGCAATCTGGCCGGGGGAAAGGCGCAGGCCCGCCTCGAATGCCTGCAATGCCTCGTCGGCCTGCCCCAGATCCAGCGCCGCAAGTCCATAGGCATTGCAGGCCGTGATGTCGGTCGGTGCCAATGCGACCGCCTTGCGCGCCGCGGCCAGCGCCTCGTCCTTGCGTCCGCAATGACGCAGGGCGATCGAAAGGTTCACGGCAACCGCCGCGTCATCCGGCTGCGAATCGGCCAAGGGTTCCAGCAGGCCCGCGGCCTCGGCGTAGCGCTGCGTTTGCAGCAGCAGCGCAGCCAGCGGGAAGCGCGTCTCGGCGATGCCCTTGTCCAGGCAATCGCGATATCCGGCTTCCGCTTCGGTGAATCGGCCTGCACGGTGCAGGGCGAGAAAGGGTTCCAGTGCAGCAGCGGTCATCATGCCCTCCGTCGGCGTTGACTCTTCCAGTTCGTTCCGACTCCGTGGCATCGCCGATGCAAAAGCGAGCCCGCCGGAACGGCGAGCCTGCAAGCATGCCATCGCCGCCGCGATAACGCGGCCTCGCGTTCCGGGGAACGCCAACCACGCATCGAAACGGATCAGCGTATTCGCGCTTTCCCCGCCCCGACGAGAGGCAAAGCCGAAATCCGCGCCACTGCGAGCGGACGCAAAATCGTCGTCACGCTCCGCCGGCAGCCACGCGCAATGGCGGCACGGCCAAATCGCGATCCGCATCGCCCGCTGCGCCCGAACGCAGGTTGGCGGGAATGTGGCCGACATCGCCGACGTAAATCACCTTGTAGCGACCATCCGCCTCGACGCGGATGCGCGTGAGACTGGCGTGACCGACCGACATTTCCAGCCACGATTCGGGATCCACGCCGAGCGCGCGCGTGACCATCCAGCGAATGACATTGCCGTGGCAGACGATGACCTCCGTGCGCGGCTCGCCCTGTGCCGGACGGAAGACCGTCGCGAACACGCGATCGAGCCGCGCCTTGCAGGCCTTGGCCTCCTCGGGCTTCTCCTTCGCCATGATGTCGGCCCGATGCGTCGGCGGCGTGCACTCGGCAAAGTCGTCGCTGACTTGTGCCGACACGGCCGGAAACTCCGCGCCGATGGCCGCGGCCGTGTCGCGAGCGCGCTGCATCGAACTGACGCGCAGCGCATCCAGACGCGGCAGGTCCGCGCGTACCCGCGCTGCGGCCAGGCGCGCCTGCGCCACGCCGATCGGCGACAACGGCGGCCCGATCTTTTCGTCGATCGCAGGATCTGGCAGGTAGTTGCCGTGGCGCACCAGCACGATCTCGCGCACCGCCGGCTGCGCCGATTCCTTTTCCAACGCAGGAACTTCCAGCGCCGGAACCGCAGCCGAAGCCAACGCGAGCAACGCCGGAAACACGAGGAAAATCGAAGGTCTCATCGGAAACACCCCACCGCGATCGAAGCCGTTCTTCTCGCACCTCGCTAGCGGGCGGTCAAGCGTGAAAGCCTTGCGACGAAGCGCGTTTCCTCCCGGGGCTGCGTTCGCGGTTTTCGCGCGGGCAGAGTCGGCGACGTCGATCAACGCGGCACGACCGCAACGCGCGCCATCGAACCCTTGCCAATGCCTGCCGCGTACCCGCGTTGCGTGCGCACATTCGTGCGGCGAGATCAGTCGATGGCAGGCGGCGCCTGCTGCCACGCGGCACCGGCCGCTACGCCCCGAACGTGGTATCCGACGTTGCTCAGCGACCGAATGCACGCAGCACGCTCGCCAGCTTCCTGACGGCGGTTTCCAGCTCGTGTGGCGCATAGGCCGCAAAACCCATCAGGAAACCCGCGCGGTACTGGCTCGACGCATGCAGCGCGGTGAGCCCCAACAGGTCGATGCCGGCACGGCGTGCGGATTCCACGGCTTCGCGCTAGGGAATATCGCGGACGAAGACGCACGGCATCTGCATCCCGCCGGCAGGCTCGCGCGGCTCCACGCAATCGGACAGATGCTCGCGCAGCAATTGCGCAAGCAGGTCGCGTCGTTGCGCGTAGATGGTCCTCATCGCGCGGATATGGGCGCCGAAGTGGCCGCCGTCGATGAAGCGCGCCAGCGTGAGTTGCGGAATCGGCGCGCTGTGCCCGTCCAGCAAGGTGCGGGCCACGGTCATCGGCGCCACCAATTCCGGCGGCAGCACCATGTAACCGATGCGCAACCCGGAAACAGTGACTTGCTGAAGGTGCCGATGTAGATCGTCCGCTCATGCGGATCGAGCTCCTGCACACAGGCCGTCGGCTTGCCTGCGTAGTGGAACTCGCTGTCGTAGTCGTCTTCGATGATCCAGCTCTGATGCGCCCTGGCCCATTCGATGATGGCCAGGCGCCGATCCAGCGCCAGCGTGACTCCGGTCGGAAATTGATGCGATGGCGTCAGGAACACCGTTCTGGCGGATTCAGCGGGCACCCTGGCTGCCTCAAGCAGAGGCTGCACCTGCAGGCCACCGGCATCCAGAGGCACAGGCACGCAAACCAGACCGGCCGCGTCGAAGGCCTTGCGCGCACCGTGGTAGACGGGGTCCTCGATGAAGATCCGCTCACCCGCATCGAGCAGCACGTTGGCACACAGGGTCAATGCCTGCTGCGAACTGCTCAGCACCAGCACGCGTTCGGCCGTGGCACGCGCTCCGCGCTCAAGATTGACGTAATCGGCGATGGCGCGCCGCAGCGGCTCCATGCCTTGTAGCGGACTGTGCAGCAGCGCCTCGGTGCCGTACTGCTTCAGCACTTGCCGCTGCAGCCGCTCCCAAGTCTGCAGTGGAAAGTTGCGCGTTTCGGGCACTCCCGGCGCGAACGGGCGAGGCGCGAGGAAGTCGCGCACACCGCCGTTCCGGAACATGGCGCCGCCGCGCTGACTGAGACGCAGCGCAGGCTTGCCGTCCACGCTCGTGCGCCGGGGCTTTCCGCACCCGGCCAGGCGCTGTGCGCGGGCCGACACGAAGCTGCCGCTACCGACACGCCGATCGATGAAACCTTCCGCGTGCAGCTGGCTGTAGGCCGACTCGACCGTATCGCGGGAAATCTCCAGCGATCTCGCCAGCGCACGTGATGCCGGCAGCGGCCGGCCCACGTCCAGCACGCCATCAAGAATCAGTTGCCGGATCGCCCGCTGCACGCGCGCATGCAGCGGCAAGGCGCCATGCGCGGGGGTCGCCCAGCCAGGCTTTGACGGTCTCAAGTTGTGCGTGCCTGAACAATTGGTCTGTATTCCTG
>JASLGB010000140.1 GCA_030150315.1 Dokdonella sp.
GACCAGTGCATGGCCGGATCCGCCGTATCCGTTCAGGGTGAAATTGCGCGCGGCCCATTCCAGATAGGTCGCCGACAGGTCCACGCTGGTCGTCGTGCTCGCCCCGCCCGCGGCCGCATGCACGCTGGCGGTTGCGGTGTAGCAGAACAGATTGAGGAAACGCTGCCCCTTGGCCAGCTTGCGCACCAGCGCGCGTGCTGGCCGATGGTCGAGAAACAGCCCGCTGTCGAGATAGTCGAACAGGTTCACGCGGAACTTCAGGCCACCCTCCTCCACCACGAGGAATTCGTCGCGCTGGTCGAATCGGCCGTACTTCGAGCCACCCTTGCCCCGATAGCGCGTCTTGGTTGCGATGCGATTGCGCGGAACGTCCAGCGCGGTCGCCGCGCCGCGCACGAGATCGCGCAACCGGTCGCGCGCCACATGCTCGGGAATGTCGCGTGGCGGCGCGTATTCCTGCACGTGCAGCCAGACTTGCGGAAAAGCCTCGATAGACTCGACCTCATCCTTTGAAATGGCCGTATAGATGTCCACGGCGGCGGCGTACTCGGGAATGTCCGCGTCGTAGACGCGCCAGCAGGAAATGCCTTCCCTCTCCAGGCGCTTGCGCAAGTGACGATGGTTCTTGGTGATGCGGTTGGCGACGGCCTGTGCGCCTTCCGACAGCGGCTTCTCGACGCGCTCGCGCACCTCGCGCTCGGCCAGGTCGAACAACAGGAAGCTGCATTCGAGCGCGCCGTTGTAAAGCGTGTAGCGCTTGTCGGCATGCAGCCCGAACGCTCGGCCAAGTTCCGCGTCCGCCACGATGACGCCGGCCCTCCAGCCGACGAACTGCGTGCGCAGGCGTTCGCCGAGCGCCCGATACAGCTGCGCGACCTGGTCGCGCTGCCCCAGACGCTCGCCGTAGGGCGGATTGCAGATGACCAGCCCCGCAGCGGCAACGCCTTCCGGCGCCTGCACATGCTCGGCCGGCTGGCGCGACAGATGCAGGAAACCCGCGACCCCGGCCGCCTGCGCATTGCGCCTGGCCTCATTGAGTACGGCCGGGTCGATGTCACCGCCGAAGAACACGGGCTGCAATGCGCGCAAGCCTTCGCTCGCGCGCTGCTCCGCCTCGGCGAGCAAACCGTCCCACATCGCCGCGTCGTGGCCTTTCCAGCCGAGAAAGCCGAAGTAGGTACGGCGCAGTCCCGGCGCCACGTCGGCAGCCATCAGCGCCGCTTCGATCAACAGCGTGCCAGAGCCGCACATCGGATCGACCAGCACGCCGCCCGCAGCGGCGACAGCCAGCCAGCCGGCACGCACCAGCATGGCGCAGGCGAGGTTTTCCTTCAGCGGCGCATCGCCCTGCCCCTGGCGCCAGCCCCGGCGATGCAGGGGCGCGCCGGACAAATCCAGCGACACCGTCGCGCGGCCGCGATTGAGGCGGACATTCAACCGGATGGAGGGCTTGTCGACATCGATGCCGGGACGCTCGCCGGTATTAGCGCGGAACTGGTCGACGATGGCGTCCTTCGTCCGCAGCGCGATGAACTGCGTGTTGTTCAATGCGGCGCTCTGCCCGACCGCGTCGATGGCCAGGGTGCCATCGGCCGCAAGATGCGCAGACCAGTCCACGGCCTGCACGCCGGCGTGCAGCGCATCGGCATCGGGCGCGTCGAACTCGGCCAGCGGCATCAGCACGCGACTGGCCAGCCGCGACCACAGGCACGCCCGGTAGGCGTGCGCCAGCGTGCCTTCGAAGTACACGCCGGCAAGCGATTCGCGCGGATTTTCAGCGCCCAGCTGGCGCAATTCGTCGCGCAGCAGGTATTCCAGTCCCTTCGGGCACGTGGCGAAGAACTTGCGCATCACAGCGCCACCAGAAACTGACGGAAAAGTTCCGCGCACTGCCGGACATGCGCACCAAGGCGATGGTCGTCGTCGAGCAGATGCAGAGTCGCCTGCCGGTCGCGGGCGAAATCGATGACCGCATCGACCGGACAGATTTCGTCGCGCCAACCATGCACCATGGCCGTTGGAAGCGCCGCTGCTGCGAACGGACGCGAATAACCGGGAATGCCAACCGGCAACGCCATCAGGAACAGGCCGACGCTGCTTCGCTGCAGCGAAGCCAGACCGGAGGTGAACGCGCCCATGCTGGAGCCGGCGAAAACGACCTCGCCATCTTCCGGCGCATGCTCCAGCGCACGCGCCACGCGCGCGTCGATCTCGCGCGGATCGCGCAGCGCATCGAGGTCGCGGTAGTCCGGGCGGATTTCGGCCCAGCCCAGCTCGACCGCTACTTCGGCCAGCGCGCTGACCTTGGTCGCGTGAGGGCCGCTTTCGAGTCCATGCGAGAGGATGACCGTGCGTTTCATGAAGGGAAACCGGAATCGACGAAGGGAATCGGTGAGAGCATAGCGGCTGGGCGCAGCGCCGACGACACGGTTACGCCGGTGGCCGCAAAGCCTGTAGCCTGTCGATCCGGCATTCCGCCGGACTCTCTCCCACTGGCCGACACATCCATGCCCGCACTTGCCGTCGTCGACTGGCCCCTGCCCTACGAAAGCCGTCTGGCGACGCGCGCGCCATCCGCGATCGACCTGGTCGTCATCCACTGCACCGAGCTGCCCGACATGGCGATGGCGCGCGAATTCGGCGAGCGCATCCACTACGCTCGCTCGCAGACCGGCAACAGCGGCCACTACTACATCGACACCGATGGGACGGTGACCCGCTTCGTCGCCGACACGCGCGTGGCCAACCACACCTACGGCTACAACCCGCGCTCGATCGGCATCGAAATCGTCAACATCGGCCGCTATCCGCACTGGGGCGACAGCCGGTATCAGGCGTTCACCACGCCGTATACGGCGGCGCAGATCGCATCGCTGCGTGCGCTGCTGTCGCAATTGCGCGCAGACCACTCGCACCTGCGCTGGATCGCCGGCCACGAGGATCTGGACCGGCGCCTGGAGCCGGCGAAGGACGATCCGTCGATCCTGCTGCGCCGACGGCAAGACCCCGGCCCGCTGTTCCCGTGGGACGAGGTGGTGCCAGAGAGCGGCCTGCAGCGACTGCAACCGGACCACTGAGGCCGCGGCAATCGGCGCGGGGGCCGCTGCGGAAGCGGCAGGTATACTTGCGCCCCTTTTCCCGTCCGACCCCGCGATGTCTTCCAGCGTCGAAGAACTGCTGTCACTGCTCAAGCTCGAGCGTCTCGAGGAAAACTATTTCCGCGGAGAAAGCCGGGACATCGGCACGCGCTACGTATTCGGCGGCCAGGTGCTCGGCCAGGCGCTGTCGGCGGCACAGCAAACCGTCGACGCGATTCGCGGCGCGCATTCGCTGCATGCGTACTTCCTGCGCGCCGGTGACATCGAGCATCCGATCCTGTACCACGTCGAGCGCACCCGCGACGGCGGCAGCTTTTCCTCGCGCCGGGTCACCGCCATCCAGCACGGGCAGCCGATCTTCAACATGTCCGCCTCGTTCCAGACGGAAGAAAAAGGCGTCGAACACCAGCAGTCGATGCCCGAAGTCCCGAAAGCCGAGGATCTCGCTCCGCCGGCGCCGCTGCCGGAGGCGGAGTTCGCCAAGCTGCCGCCCAAGCTGCAGCGCTGGTTCCGCCGCTCCGGGCCGTTCGAGTTTCGCCCGGTCTAGCCGCGTCCCGGACACGGCCGGCGCAATCGCCCGCCCTATCAGCAGATCTGGTTCCGGTTGACGCAGACGATTCCCGACAGCCCGGTGCTGCATCGCGCGCTGCTGGCCTATGCATCGGATTTTCATCTGATCGGAACCACGCTGCTGCCGCACGGCATCTCGTTTCTTCAGCGCAACGTGCAGGTGGCCAGCCTCGACCATGCGATGTGGTTCCACCGCCCGTTCCGCATCGACCAGTGGCTGCTGTATTCGTGCGACAGTCCGACGGCGCAGGGTGGCCGCGGCCTCGCCCGCGGCATGTTCTACGACGAAGCCGGCCGGCTCGTCGCCTCCACTGCACAGGAAGGCCTGATCCGCGTGCACACGGATTCAACCTGAGGACCACGCGATGCGTCAGATCTATACCTCTCCCCGCCAGGAAAACATCGAGCGCGTCGTCGCGCTGATGGCTGCGCAAGGCATCGAAACCTCGATCGCCAACAAGCGTGGCTACAAGGGCGGTCAGTGGAAGCGGTTCAGCTATACCGATCGCGGCGACCGTTCCGACTGGCCGCAGGTCTGCGTGGTGCGGTCGGAAGATCAGACCGAAGCGCGTCGCATCCTGCGCGAAGCGGGATTGGAGCCGGCCACGCGCTTTGCCGACGAACTGGCCGCCGCGCGCGCCTCCAGCACTTCGGACGGTCGACGCAAGAACGTCTCCATCCGCATCAAGCTGGTGATCCTGGCCATGATTGCCGGTATCGCCGGCCTGATCACGTTGAAATACCTCGGCTGAAGCCCGATGCCCGGCTTCACGGCGCATTGTCGGACCGCACGCCAGATTGGCGACCATGCAGCGAAATCCTATCCGCGCGTTTCAATCCGTCGCCCACCCGTGCGGCTACTTCGGCGAGCGCATCGCCTGCAACACCGTACTGGATCCCGATGCGCCGGAGCTCCCCGCCCTGTACGGCCTCGCCCTGCAGCACGGATATCGGCGCAGCGGCGGCCATGTCTATCGCCCCAACTGCCGACATTGCAGCGCGTGCCAGGCCTGTCGCGTGTCGACGCAACGATTCCAGCCCAGCCGCAGCCAGAAGCGCTGCATTGCGCGCAACGAGGACTTGAGAGTCCACAGCGTTCCGGCCGCATTGACCCGCGAGTACTTCGACCTGTATTCGAGTTACCTGCAGGCACGGCACCGCGACGGCGGCATGGACCACGCGCTACCGGAGGATTTCGAGCGCTTTCTATTCACGGAGTGGAGCCCGACCCGCTTCATCGAATTCCGCGACGGCTCGGGCTTGCTCGCGCTGGCCGTCACCGACTTCTGCAGCGACGGACTTTCGGCGGTCTACACGTTTTTCGATCCGGCGCAGGCATCGCGCAGCCTCGGCAGCTTCGCCATCCTCAACCAGATCCGCATCGCGCAGGAACAGAAGCTGCCCTTCGTCTACCTCGGCTACTGGATCGAGGACCACCCGAAGATGCACTACAAGCGGAGCTACCGGCCGCTCGAAGTGCTGCGCAACAACGCCTGGGTGGATCTGGACTGAGGCCGCCGCCGGATCACGCGCGGCTTCACACGCTCACGCCAAGCTGGCGTGCCGCGCGCACGGCTTTAGCGACCGCGGACGGAATATCCACATCGCGCGCGAGCGTCACCGCCATGCGCCGGACGCCTTTCACTTCCGGCTTGCCGAACAATCGCACCATGGTGTCCGGCTCGGCCAGGGCCTCGGCGACCCCGCGATACTGCGGCCTACTCCCTTCGCCCTCGGCCAGCACGGCGCAGGACGCGGACGGCCCAAGCTGGCGGATCACCGGAATCGGCAGGCCCAGAATCGCCCGCGCATGCAGCGCGAACTCCGACAGCTCCTGCGAGATCAGCGTGACCAGACCCGTATCGTGCGGACGCGGACTGACTTCCGAAAACATCACCGAATCGCCCTTGACGAAGAACTCCACGCCAAACACGCCGCGCCCGCCGAGCGCCCCGGTAATCGCCGCGGCCTGACGCTGCGCCTCGGCCAGCGCGACTTCACCCATAGGCTGCGGCTGCCACGATTCGCGGTAATCGCCCTGCTCCTGGCGATGCCCGATCGGCGCGCAGAAGCTGGTGCCGCCGACGTGGCGCACCGTCAGCAGGGTGATCTCGTAGTCGAAGTCGACGAAGCCCTCGACGATGCAGCGCCCCTTGCCGGCGCGACCGCCCGATTGCGCGTACTCCCACGCCGCATCGAGCCCGGCTGCGTCGCGCACCGCGCTCTGGCCCTTGCCCGAGCTGGACATGACCGGTTTGATGACGAACGGCAGGCCGATTTCCGCGACCGCGGCGAGGTATTCCTCGCGCGTCTGGACGAAGCGATACGGCGAGGTCGGCAGCTTCAGCTCTTCCGCCGCAAGCCGGCGGATGCCCTCCCGGTCCATGGTGAGGCGCGCGGTACGGGCCGTGGGGATCACGGTCCAGCCTTCCTTCTCCAGTTCCAGCAGCGTCGGCGTGGCGATGGCCTCGATCTCCGGCACGATGTAGTGGG
>JASLGB010000413.1 GCA_030150315.1 Dokdonella sp.
ACGAGGCCGCCGTGCCGGGAACGAAGGAGGCGATGGAAAATGTCTGAGTTCCCGCTGGCACGGGTGGATTTGCAGCGTTTGCCGGTGTTCGAGCCGGACCCCGCGCTGTGGTCGCGCATTGAACGGGCGCACCGGCAACAGCGCCAGGCGCGCCAAGTCGGCATCGCGATAGCGGCGACGGTGCTGCTCGGCCTCGGCGCGGCCTTCCTGCTGCAGCCGGCACCGGCACCGGAAGCGGGCTGGGCCGACATGCAACGCGAGTCTCAGAAACTGGAAACGGAATGGCGTCAATTGGCGGAGGCGGAACAGCCAGCCACCGTCGGCATTGCCCGCGTCCGCTCGATCGATGGCGCCCTGCAGGCGGCCTACGACCGCAACGCGCAGGCCGATGAAATCGTGCCGCTGTGGCAGCAGCGCAATGCGGCACTACGCGATCTGATCGAGCAGGTCCGCGGGACCGGCATGCGGGACTCCAACTTGGTGACGCGGATCTGACGGTGCGAGGTGGAACGATGGCAAACGGTCCCGACAGGATCTCGGTATTGCGGCGATGCGGCCTGGCACTGGCACTGTCCTCGGCGTGGCTGGCGACCGCGGGCAATGCGTTCGCGATCGATGCCGCGGCCGAACGCAATCTGCGCGAGGAATTGCGCGGGCTCGTGGCCGAGATGGTTCGCAACGGCGCATTCGCGGACGCGAAGGACATGCCGGTCACGATCGACATGCCGGCGCAGCGGGTCAGCGATCTGGGCCTGCTGGTGGACAGCGCGGCCAGCGGTCGCGAAGGTCTGCGCGTTCTCGCCGTGACGCCGGGCGGCAGCGCCGAGCGCCTCGGGATTCGTGCCGGTGACGTCGTGCTGACGGTCAACGGTGTCGTTCTTTCCGGCAGCAAGGCCGCCGTGATGCTGCGCGGAACCATCGACGCGTTGCCGAACGGAGCGCCGCTTTCGATCGAGATCCGGCGCGACGGCAGCGCGCATCGGCTGAACGGCGCAGTGTCGGCAGTCGACCTGCCACCGATGCGGCTGACCATCGGCAGCGCGACCGACGCCGGCGCGCCACCGAACACGGCGCAGGCCGCTGACGACGCCTGCGGTCGGATCAGCGAATTCGATGTCGCCCCACGGCTGAAAGGACTGCATGCGGCCAAGATCATCGCGATCGACGAGGCTCTGCCCGGGCCGAGCGGATCGACCTCGTTCAAGGTGAAGGCCGGGCACCATGTGTTGACCGTGGCCGAGCAAATCGAGCCGAAGTACCTCGCCTTCAACGACCGCCTGCGCAACAGCGGGCCGCGCAGCCGCTACAAGACACTGGAAGTGGAGGTCGCGGCCGATTCCACGCTGTTCGTGTCGGCGCAACTGATCGAGTCGCAACGCAACCAGTGGCGCGACGGCGCCTACTGGGAGCCGGTGGTCTGGAAGACCACGAGCGAACCTTGCCGTTGAAGCCGCCCATGGCCGGCGCCGATATACTGCGCGTCCGCCGTTCCGTACCGATGCAATGACCGCGCTCAGCGTCAACGTCAACAAGATCGCCACGCTGCGCAATTCGCGCGGTCATGCCCTGCCCGATCCGCTGCAAGCAGCACGCGTCGCACTCGCTGCCGGTGCACACGGTATCACCGTGCATCCGCGGCCGGACCAACGCCATGTGCGCGTCGACGACGTGACACGCATCGCCTCGGAACTGTTTGGCAGCGGCGCGGCGTCTTCGGCCGAGTTCAACATCGAGGGCAATCCGTTCGCGGCGGCGAGGGACAGTTACCCCGGCCTGGTCGAACTGGTTCGGAATGCGGAGCCAGCGCAGGTCACCCTGGTGCCTGATGGCGATGCGCAGCTGACCTCCGACCACGGATTCGACCTCGCTCGCGACGGCGAGCGACTGCGTCCGCTGATTGCGCAGTTCAAGGCAATCGGATGCCGCGTCAGCCTGTTCGTCGATGCCGGCGGAACCGAGGTGGCGCGCGCCGCGGAGATCGGTGCGGACCGCGTCGAGATCTATACCGAACCCTATGCCCGCGCGTTCGCAGCCGGGGATGCCGGTCGTGCCCTAGCCGACTGCGTCGAAACCGCCGAGCACGCGCGCGCAGCCGGGCTGGGCGTCAACGCCGGCCACGATCTCGACCAGAAGAACCTCGGCCTGCTGGTGCAGTCGATTCCCTTCCTGGCGGAAGTTTCGATCGGCCACGCCTTGATCGGTGAAGCGGTCTACGACGGCTTGGCCGTCACGATCCGGCGCTATCTGTCGATCCTCGCCGGATCGACGCGCAGCGGCTGAGTCGCAGTTCGAATCCGGCGTCTGTCTCGCCCACGCGATGTGCTCGCGGCATGACCCATTGCGCCACCCTGTTTCCACAGATCGGCGCGTTTCCCGCGCCAGCGTGGCCCATGCCGCGACCCTGAGTCGGGTCTCTTCCGGCAACCGGTGCTGCGGCCTTCGTCGTTTGAACGGCGGCGATGGCCGATGTGCTCGCGACCGTTTTCATGTCGGTCGCCCTCGGCATCCCGGCATCGAGGCACCACGCAGAACCGGTGTTGAGCCGCGCGACGCAGGGTCGGTGGTCGCCCGGGTTCTTTCGAGGGAAGCACGATTTCCGGACCGCGGCGCAGATGCAGCGGTTCGCGCCCCGCTGAAAACCTGTTCGAGGAAGGTTTCAGCGGCAGACGCGGAGCGGATCGCGCAAAAAGAAAACGGCGCCCCGTTTCCGGGGCGCCGTCGAAACATCGTGACCCCAGGGCTTGGTTACTCGCCGCCCGTGGTCAGGAAGCCGATCTTGACCATGCCCGCGCGCTTGGCGGAGGCCATGACTTCGGCAACCTTCTGGTACTGCGTGGTCTTCTCGGCGCGGATCTGCAGCTCCGGCTGCGGATTGCGCTGAGCCGCGACGCGCAACTGCGCTTCGAGGATCGCCGAGGTGACCGGTTCGTCGTTCATGAACAGATCACCGTTCTCCTTCACCGCGAGGTCGATCGGATCCGGAGGAGTGTCCTGAACCGTATTCGGATTGGCCTGCGGCAGGTCGATGCGGATCTTGTGCGACATCAGGGGCGCCGTGATCATGAAGATGATCAGCAGCACCAACATCACGTCTACCAGCGGCGTGACGTTGATTTCCGCCATCGGCGCTCCGCCGCCACCACCACCACCTACGCTCATGCCCATGACTTACTTCCTCGCGGCAGCCGGCGAAACACCCGATTCAACGCGCGAACCCGTGGCGAAGAAGTCGTGCAGGTCGTGCGCGAATTCGTCGAAGCGGGCATAGATGATGCGGTTCGAACGGACAAAGAAGTTGTAGGCCAGCAGCGCCGGAATCGCGACGAACAGACCGAACGCGGTCATGATCAGCGCCTCGCCGACCGGGCCGGCGACCGCCTCCATGGAGGCGTTGCCGGACGCGGCGATCTTGATCAGCGCGTTGTAGATGCCCCACACGGTGCCGAGCAGACCGACGAACGGTGCCGACGAACCGACCGTGGCGAGCACCGTCATGCCGCCTTCCAGACGCAGGCTCTCGCGAGCGACGGCCTGGCGCAGGGCGCGATCGATGAACTCCGAACGATTCAGCGCGTCGACCAGACGGCTGCCTTCGTTGCGCTGGTGGTGCGCCGCGGCCTGGGCCGCATCGAGAGCGATCTTGGAGAACGGCTCACCCTTCGGCTGTTCCTCGAGGAAACGCACCGCGTCCTGTGCGGACGGCGTTTCCCAGAAGGTGCTGATGACCTTCTCCATGCGCCCGCGAACCATCGAGTTCCGCAGGAAGTTGGCAACGATGAAGTACACCGAAGCGACCGACATCAGGCAGAGCGTGGTGAACACGATCCAGCCCATTGCGTCGAAGTTGTGGATCAGATGGTCGAAGCCCATCTGGCTCAGGGCGGCGGCATTGCCCCCGCCACCGGGAATACTAGCTGGGGTCTGGGATGGATCTTGCTGCATGGCGCTACCCTTACTCGCTCAGGTTGAATTCAATCGGAACCAGGGCAAACCCGCGACTGGGTTGCCCACCCTTAGAACCCGGATTGAATTTCCAGGTTTTCACAGCTTCGATCGCAGCTTGATCCAGGAGACGTGAGCCACTGGATTTCTCGAC
>JASLGB010000417.1 GCA_030150315.1 Dokdonella sp.
CGACCACCGCGGCCCCGGCACCGGAAACCGGCACGTCGACGGTCAGGCTCTGGCCCGCATCGGCGGTGTCGTCGCAGGCGCTGAAGGTGAATTCGTGCCGAAGTGTCGGTGGCGGCGGATTGCCGGCATCGAACGGCTGGAAGAAATACACGATCGCGCCGCCACCCGGCGGAACATCGATCGCATGCAGCGGCGCGCCCGGCTCGCTCGGGTTCGGCAGGCGCCGGATCTGCGCGTCATACACCAGCGTGTCGGAAACCAGCGCCGCGCTCCGGCGCACCTGCACGCTCGCCGCCAGTGTCGACCGCAGCTCGGTCAGCCGCGCGCAGCCGGCACCGCCGTTGCGCAGGCCGATCTCGTAGACGAGCGCACTGCCTTGCTCCAGAGGTTGCGGCGACGGCGCGAACAGGACATCGGCCGTGACCTGCGCCTGCGCGCCGGCCGAGGCCATCAGCACCATGAGAAAGCCCCCCGCGTGGCGCATGCGCCCCCGTACTCCATAGCCAGTCGTTGCCATTGCCGATTCCCTCCCGTTGAGTGGTTTCCATGATACGCGCGCAAACGGCGCCGACAGGATCACGCTGCTGCGGCGCGCCACGCGTTCCGCGCAACCCCGTGGCTATACTCGCCGAACGCTCGCGTTTTTCCCGTTGTTCGTCTTTTCAGTCCTGTACGTCATGGGGGAGGGTTCGATGCTGTTCCAGCAACATGGGCTTCTGATTGCACTTGTCTGCGCGATTCTCGCGATTCTGTACGGGGTCTGGTCGATCCGCTGGATCCTCGCCAAACCGGCGGGCAACCCGCGCATGCAGGAAATTGCGGCCGCCATCCAGGAAGGCGCACGCGCCTATCTCAACCGCCAGTACCGCACGATCGCGATCGTCGGCGTCGTCCTCTTCGTCCTCATCGGTTTCGTGCTCGACTGGCCGACCGCGATCGGTTTCGCACTCGGCGCGATCCTCTCCGGCCTCACCGGCTACATCGGCATGAACATCTCGGTGCGCGCCAACGTGCGCACCGCAGAGGCCGCCCGCAGCGGCATTCCGGCAGCGCTGGCAGTGGCTTTCCGCGGTGGCGCGATCACCGGCATGCTGGTGGTCGGACTGGCCCTGCTCGGCGTCGCCGGCTACTACGTCGGCCTGCTGCGGACCGGCAGCACCACCGACCAGGCCCTGCACGCACTGGTTGGCCTCGCGTTCGGTTCGTCGCTGATCTCGATCTTCGCGCGCCTCGGCGGCGGCATCTTCACCAAGGGCGCCGACGTCGGCGCGGATCTGGTCGGCAAGGTGGAAGCCGGCATTCCGGAAGACGACCCGCGCAACCCCGCGGTCATCGCCGACAACGTCGGTGACAACGTCGGCGACTGCGCCGGCATGGCCGCCGACCTGTTCGAGACCTATGCGGTCACCCTGATCGCGACCATGCTCATCGGCGGCATCATGGCCACCGAAGCCGGCCCGAACGGCGTGCTGTATCCGCTGGTCATCGGCGGCGTCTCGATCATCGCCTCGATCATCGGCACGTTCTTCGTCAAGTACAGCGGCGGCGGCAAGATCATGAACGCGCTGTACAAGGGCGTGGTCGTGTCCGGCGTGCTGGCCCTGATCGCCTTCATTCCGGTCACCCAGCAGCTCATGTCCGGCAGCGTCTACGGCGTGTGGAACGTGTTCGGTTGCGCGGTGATCGGCCTGGTGCTGACCGGCGCAATGGTTGTCATCACCGAGTACTACACCGCGACCGAATACGCGCCGGTGCGCCATGTCGCCCAAGCATCGACCACCGGGCACGCGACCAACATCATTGCCGGCATCGGCATTTCGATGAAGTCGACCGCGTGGCCGGTACTGGCCGTCTGCGCCGCGATCTGGGGCGCGCACTGGCTGGCCGGCCTGTACGGCATCGCCATCGCCGCCACCGCGATGCTGTCGATGACCGGCATGATCGTCGCACTCGACGCCTACGGCCCGATCACCGACAACGCCGGCGGCATTGCCGAGATGGCCGAGCTGCCGCCAGAGGTGCGCGCGGTCACCGACCCGCTCGATGCGGTCGGCAACACGACCAAGGCCGTGACCAAGGGCTATGCGATCGGCTCCGCCGGCCTCGCCGCGCTGGTGCTGTTCGCCGACTACACGCACAAGCTCGGCCAGCAGCACCCGGACCAGATCTTCACCTTCGACATCTCCAACCACTACGTCATCATCGGCCTGCTCATCGGCGGCCTGATCCCGTACCTGTTCGGCGCGATGGCGATGGAAGCGGTCGGTCGCGCAGCCGGTGCGGTGGTGGAAGAAGTGCGCCGCCAGTTCCGCGACATCAAGGGCATCATGGACGGCACCGGCAAGCCGCAGTACGACAAGGCGGTGGACCTGCTGACCAGGTCCGCGATCAAGGAAATGATGATCCCGTCGCTGCTGCCAGTGCTGGTGCCGATCGTGGTTGCGTTCGGCTTCCGCTGGCTCGGCGGCCCGCTGGCCGGCGCGCAGGCGCTCGGCGGCATGCTGATCGGCACCATTGTCACCGGCCTGTTCGTGGCCATCTCGATGACCACCGGCGGCGGCGCCTGGGACAACGCCAAGAAGTACATCGAGGACGGCCACTTCGGCGGCAAGGGTTCCGACTCGCACAAGGCCGCCGTCACCGGCGACACCGTCGGCGACCCGTACAAGGACACCGCCGGCCCGGCCGTGAACCCGCTGATCAAGATCATCAACATCGTGGCGCTGATGCTGGTGCCCTTGCTCTGATCGGGCTCCCCAGTGGTGAAAGGAAAACGGCGGCCGCGAGGCCGCCGTTTTTTCTTCTGCGCCTGCCGTTTCACGCCCTGCGGGTGCTCACCGGAACGGACGCCAGCAATGACTCGTGCTCACCCCGCACACGCCTGCTGCCGGCAAGGCATCGGCCGGCGCTCAGAACCACGTTCGCAAGCCCACGACGAAGCGCGTTTCGCGTGCACTGCCGTGCTCGTGCCGCTGGTAGTGCGCGGTATCGCCGAATGCGCGCTCCTGCACGACGCCGATGTACGGCGCGAACTGGCGCGTGAACTCGTAGCGCAGGCGCAACCCGGCTTCGACCGTGGATAACCCCGAACCGGTGTGGCGCAGCGGATCGTCCTTGCCGAACCACTCGGCTTCCACGCGCGGCTGCAGCACGAGTCGATTGGTCAACAGCAGTTCGTACTCGGCCTCGAAGCGCGCGGCCGTCTGGCCGCCTTGGCCGAAATAGGCCGTCGCCGACACCTCGAACTTCTGCGGCGCCAGCCCCTGAAGGCCGATCGCCGCGAAGCGGCGTGAAGCGCCGGGCTTGAAGTCCTGACGCACGCCGGCCACGACGTCCCACCACGGCGAGATGCCGTGGCCCCAGAGCAATTCGAGATCCGCCGATTGCAGGCGGTCGCGCACGCGCTCGCCTTCGCTGCGCAGCCACAAACGGTCGATATCGCCGCCGATCCAGCCCTTCGCCTCCCACGCCTGACCCGATCCGGGGTCGGCATCGAAGGCTTCAAGCCGGTCGATCAGCAGGTACGAGTCGATGCGATGGCCGTGCATGTGCATGTCGTGCAGGCCGGCCGGAAATGCGGCCGCACGATCGGCATCGGTCAGCGCAGGAATCGGCGTTGCCGGATCGCGCGACGCCGCGCCGCCGCGGTCCATCTTCGAGTGGTCCATCTTCGAGTGGTCCATCTTCGAGTGGTCCATCTTCGAGTGGTCCATCTTCGAGTGGTCCATCTTCGAGTGATCTGTGGCTGCCGTATCGGCAGCGCCATGCTGCGCATGGCCATGGGCGTGCGACGCGACTTCGGCGGCAGCTGGCGCGGCGTGCGCGTGGCTGTCTGCTGTCTGCGCGGACAGGGTCGTCGCCGCCAATGCGACCGCGACGGCGAGAGCGAGGGCATCGATGCGCATGGCCGTCATTCCTCCACCCGCACTTCGCGGAACATACCGGTTTCCATGTGGTAGAGCAGATGGCAGTGGTAGGCCCAGCGACCGAGCGCGTCGGCGCGCACGCGATAGCTGCGCGTGGTGCCGGGCGGCATGTCGACGGTGTGCTTGCGCACGAGGAAGTCGCCGTGTTCGTCCTCCAGGTCGCTCCACAGGCCGTGCAGGTGGATGGGGTGCGTCATCATCGTGTCGTTGACGAGGCGGATGCGCAGGCGTTCGCCGTATGTCAGTCGCAACGGCGCAGCATCGACGAACGGGATGCCATCGAACGACCACGAGAATTTCTCCATGTGGCCGGTCAGGTGCAACTCCACCGTGCGCCCCGGATCGCGGCCATCGGGATCGTCGAAGGTCGAGCGCAGCATCGAATAGCTCAGCACCGTGCGTCCGTTGTCGCGCAGGCCGATGCCGGGG